>SDWK01001016.1 GCA_004195335.1 Shewanella sp. | reverse complement strand
AGCACTCGTATCTATTATGCTGATTTCATAGATGAGCTCCCCCTTCTCGATATCTATTTCAAACTCGCTGATCACACCGGGATAATCTTGCTCGACTTGTAGCATCAATGTTTGTGGAGAGATATTTTGCCCATCAGAGAGCAGTTCCAATACAGAGGTCCCAGCCAGACATGCGGCAGAAAAACCGGTACTTGAAAAAAGAACTAAACTAACTAGCCAACGAGACATCGCTCCTCCGTTATCATTTATACTCGTTTCATCTTATATCAATAAAGAAAAAACCGTTATCGTTCAGATAATTCCACTGCCAATGATTGACCCTATCTGAGTCGAGTAGCTTTAATAAATAAAGACTACGTAGGTTGACTCAGCAGTTAAAAAACAACTAGTTAATCAAATCAATACTATCAATCTCGATCTCGATACCTTGCCACTCATCATCGACTTCGCCTCTAAGCGTTACCGTCGT
The DNA here is from genome assembly GCA_004195335.1 of Shewanella sp. GTDB lineage: Bacteria > Pseudomonadota > Gammaproteobacteria > Enterobacterales > Shewanellaceae > Shewanella. The sequence continues at coordinate 3,425 of SDWK01001016.1, read as the reverse complement.
ATCACTGGTGACTTCAATATCACGCCAAAGCGCATCATCAATCTCGACTTCAATGTCGCCGGTCGAATCCCGAAAAAGGTATTTTTCATCACCTAAGCTTTTAACCAGATGCCCCGTCAACTCTACAGGGGTGTCATCTTTCGCTTTACTGGCATCGACTGCAGTTTTTGCATGGTTATTAACTCCAGGACCGTTATAGGCAGCAAAAGCAGGTAAAGTTAATACACAAGATAAAATGATAGAGCCAGTCAATTTTTTAGGCATTTTGATTTCTCCTTTTAAGTTAACGCTAATTTTATGCGTTTAACTGTAAAGGAGAGATGGAAACCAGATTAATGTTTGATCATAAATGAGGATAGAGAAATAGCACTTGCCACCTATGTTCAAAAAAAACGCATGAACTATTGATGCTCCAAAATATGAATAAGCTCAGATTTTAACGCAACGGTTGTATTAACCCCTTTTGCCAACTCCAGCTTTAACGCCAAATGCAGCGGCACCTCGGCATTAATCTGATGACGCACTCCCTTAACGCTCGCAACGATTCTGACGGTTTCTCCCATAGTTAACATCGAGTCTATGGTGATATCTAACTTATTAAAGCTGCGACAGAGTCTTCCCTGTTTAATTGAGTTAAATCGAATCCCTTGATTTGGGATAACCCAACGTACTTTAGTCCCGACGGCTAAGCTGTCGAAGTATGTGCTGGCTATCAGGTGTTCACCGAACTTCAGCCAGGTGATCTGGCGCTCCTCTTCCTGGGCAATCACATGTGCATCGAAGATATTACGTAACCCCATCTGTTTAGCAACTGCTTCATTACGAGGGCGAGTCAATACCTCTTGAGGTATCCCCTGCTGCAACATCTTACCCTGACTGATCAAAATCATATTATCGGCAAGCAGTAGCGCCTCATTAAGATCGTGAGTCACCATAACAACGGGAATTGAGAGCTGTTCTTTTAGTCTGGCCAGCTCAAGATAGAGACGCTCGCGGGTCTCTCTGTCCACGGCAGAAAATGGCTCATCCAACAAGAGTACCGATGGCTCTCGAGCCAGCGCTCTGGCCAAGGCGACTCTCTGCCTCTGTCCACCCGACAGGTTGGCAGGTAGGCGATCGGGGAGACCATGAAGATTGACCCTTTCTAACCACTCTTTAGCACGGGAAACTCGCTCAGACTTAGGAATATGGTCTAACGCAGCAACCACATTCTCAAGCGCTGTTAAGTTAGGAAACAGACCGAAATGTTGCGGCACATAACCAAGGTGGCGCTGTTGAGGGGTCAGATTAACCTTGGCATCACCTTTAAACCAGGGCATATCTCCATAGCGGATCTCACCCGACTCAGGTTGATTTAAACCGGCAATCATTCGAAGCAGAGTCGATTTACCGCCACCGGAAGGGCCAACAACCGCCATGACCTCACCGGCCTTACAGGTGAATTCGGCATCGAGCTTGATATGCTTATCTTGCTTTATACGACAATAAAGATCACCGACGTCTTGAGACATGTGCCGCTCCCATGCGTCTGGACAAACTGGTGGTAAATGCCAATACGGTTACAGCAAAAACGAGTAACACCAATGACATCTGCCCGGCACTGGCAAAATCGAATGCCTGAACACTGTCATAGATGGAGATGGCGATGGTCTTAGTTTCTCCGGCGATATTACCGCCCATCATCAGGACGACACCAAATTCGCCTAAGACGTGAGAGAAACACAGTACCAAAGCGGTCAATACACCGGGCCATACCATAGGAAGCTCAATCTTAAACAGCACCTTAATTCGACTCATCCCGCAGCACGCTGCCGCATCCCGAACATCTTCAGGCACCGCCTCGAAAGCACGTTGTATCGGTTGAACCGCGAAGGGAATATTGACGAAAATTGAAGCGACGACCAAACCGGAGAAATGAAACACCAGCTGCTGGCCTAATAGCCCTTCCAGCAGCTGTCCAAGCCAGGACTGGCTACCCAACCCGACGAGCAGGTAATAACCTATCACCGTTGGCGGCAGCACCAATGGCACCATGATCAAGGCTTCGACCCACGACTTGCCAGTAAAGTGATGATAAGCCAGGTAGCGGCTAAGCAAAATGGCAAAAGGGATCAAAATAAGTACAGTGACACTACTCAGCTTGATTGATAACCAGAGTGCTTCCCAATCCATCCGTTACTTACCCGACTCAGTAAATGTGGATGGGGCCGGTAAACCAAACCCAAACTCAATAAATATCTGCCGGGCAGTGTCGGTTTGTAGGTAGGCATAGAATGCCTTAGCCGTTGCACCCGATTTTTTGGTCAACACCATACGTTGATATAAGGGAGCATGCAGTTCGGCTGGTAGAGCCTGATAGTGACCCATCTTTTGAAATTGAGGGGCTATGGCTAAAGAGAGAGCGATAATACCTCCTTGGGTCGAGCCACTGACGGCAAACTGAGCCGCTTGCGAGACATTCTCACCATAGATAAGCTGAGGCTCAATAGCGTCCCAAAGACCCATATTCTTCAGCAACTCGCGCGCACGCTCGCCATAAGGGGCATGATCCGGATTCGCGATGGCAAAGCGTTGCAGCTGACCGGCTTTCAACAAAGACTTTAGGCCGCTGAGCTGCGGGTCTAACTTCAGCGGAGAGTTTTTCGGTGCCGCGATGGCTAATCTACCGATCGCATAGAGTACCCCCTCATCGACGGCTTCACCCGACAGGGCTAACTGATGGATATATTTCTCATCGGCGGACATGAACATTTGAAAAGGCGCGCCGTGCTTAATCTGCGCCACAAAGTTACCTGAAGAACCATAAGAGATCCTGACCTTTTCACCGGTATCTTGGGTGAACTGTTTGGCAACTTCATCGAGAGCAAATTTAATATTAGATGCCGCAGCAATCGCAGGTACATCACGATCTGCGGCTTGTGCACTCATTCCTCCTGAACATAGGAGTAAACTTGCAACACAAAGTGCAACCAGCCCTTTCAACTTCCTCATCATTTTCTTCCCGAAATATGCCAAGCCTTGAAAATAACCTAAGTAAAAGCTACTTATCCCACATCTTTGCCGCTTGCTCATCGGCGTCTTTAGCTTCTACCCAGCTCTTACCACTTTCACCGGCTTCCAGCTTCCAGAAGGGGGCTTTGGTTTTAAGAAAGTCGATCAAAAATTCACAGGCCGCAAATGCCGCCTTACGATGTGCACTGGTCACCCCGATAAATACAATCTGTTCACCCAGAGCCATAGTGCCAACGCGGTGAATAACGGTGACATGATTTAAAGGCCAGCGCTCACGAGCTTCAAGAGTGATCTGATTTAATACTGCTTCGGTCATGCCAGGGTAATGCGCGAACGTGAGGTCGGTACCCTCACTGCCATTACTAAAATCTCCGACCTTGCCGACAAAAGGGATCACGGCGCTACCACTGTTC
>SDWK01000766.1 GCA_004195335.1 Shewanella sp. | reverse complement strand
CTATGAAGAGCCTGCAAGATAAAGGAATCTGGATTATTGGCGCAGCGGGTGAAGCCGATAGCGACCTATACAAGACAGATCTTAAAGGTCCCCTAGCTATTGCCATGGGCGCCGAAGATAAAGGCCTGCGTCGCTTAACCCGTGAAGGTTGTGATTCGATTGCATCGATTCCAATGTCAGGGTCTGTTTCAAGCCTGAACGTCTCGGTTGCCAGCGGAATATGCTTGTTTGAGGCTGTACGCCAGAGATTAGGTTAAGTTTCTGAAAACTTAACTATCGTCATTTTGGGAGCTCGTATCCCATAGTGTATCGAATGCCGATGTGGTTGATGCCCCATCGGCATTTTTGTATCTGTTTTTTGCCATTTGATGGAGTGATGTGACTCCTAAAATTTACCACTTAAAACTTTTCAATCCTCCTCGAACCTAGCACCTGGTAACTTCGAACCTTCTACTGGAATGTGTAGAGTAAGTTGAATGTAGTTATGGTGTCTGTCTGCTTGGTGCCTTCGGGGACGACGTCTGTGTACTTGACGTTGACGCCTATCTTGAAGGCCCAGTCTTGAAACAGGGTGTTCTTATAGCTCATGTCTAAGGTGAGGGTACTGTTGTCTTCACCGGCTTCGGCGGTGAGATCGGCATTTAAGCTGGTGTATTCCTGTAGCTTCTGCTCGAACTTGACAGCCGTACGCACAATCACATCTCTATTAGCTTCTGGATCGGGTTCGGCTTCTGTCTCAATCGGCATGTTATATCGATAACCTGGGCCGATTTCTAGACTGAGTTTAGTGTTGTGGTTTGAAATAGCATCGAAACCATAACCGGATGATATGGTCGATATTTGAGTGTAACTACCGTAGCGATCTATGGTGAAGTCACCTCGACCGAAGACATAACCATCGAAACCGCCACTAAGCTTATAGCTCGACTGAAGCTGAATATCGTATTTCTCTGAAGTGGTTTTTTCATCATCGGCGGCAAAATAGGCTTTTACCGTGCCCTCTTGCTTCGTTTTTTCTGTGTCGTAAACGAGCTTAGTTCGGCCGTTAAAGCTCGTCGACTCGGTATTACCCGTATTGAGTTGAAAACCGGCTTCAATCTCTGCGGTAAAGTCGCTTGGGGGTTCTTGATAATCCGGCGGGACTAAAGCCTGAACGGACAACGGGAAAGTTAAAAATAGGATTGCTATAGCTCTAAACATTATTCTTATTCTTACTATTATTTTTAATGCGGTGAGGGTCTATTTTGACGAGCCAACATCATACCTATAATCCCAAGCATCGGTAAAGTGAATATTGTCAGAAAACGGTTGAATTTATCCTTAGATTTGTGTAATATCTCGCGGCTTAAATCAGTCACTTTAATTAGTTCCTTGCCTCTATTTGGTTTGGCTGAGCCAACAATGAGGCTAGATAACCGTAAGGAGCAAAAATATGCGTCATTATGAAATCGTATTTTTGGTTCACCCTGATCAGAGTGAACAAGTACCTGGTATGATTGAGCGTTACACGGGTGTTATCACCCAAGCTGGCGGTCAAATTCATCGTTTAGAAGATTGGGGCCGCCGTCAACTGGCTTACCCAATAATCGAACTGCACAAAGCTCACTATGTTCTTATGAACGTAGAAGCTACTGCTGAGTCGGTTGAAGAACTTGAAACAGCTTTCCGTTTCAACGACGCAGTACTGCGTAACATGATTATGCGTACTAAAGCTGCTATCACTGAAGCATCTCCAATGGCTAAAGCTAAAGACGAGCGTGATTCACGTCGTTCAAGCGAAGGCGAGCGTTCTACTGCGCCTGCTGAAAGCACTGAAGAAGTTACAGCAGCACCAGCTGAAGTTACAGCAGCACCAGCTGAAGTTACTGCAGCACCAGCTGAAAGCGCAGCAGAGTAAGTTTTTCTGTGTCCACAAACCATTTGCTGTTATCGGGAACGATCACTCGTTCAAGAAGCTTTAAAAGCCCAGCAGGCATTGCACATAGTGTAATCATGTTGGAACATAAATCTCAGTGTTACGAAGCAGAAATGCTAAGAAACGTATACTGTCAGATGCAAGTGATATTTAGTGGCGCACGCTTTGAAAGCGTTACAGAACAACTGAAATCCGGTGTGGATATCGAGGTTCAGGGATTTATTGCTCTTCAACAGGGTAGAAATGGTCAGAATCGTTTGGTATTACACGCTGAAAATGTCGAATTGAAAAATTAGGAGACTGTCACATGGCACGTTATTTCCGTCGTCGCAAGTTCTGCCGTTTCACTGCAGAAGGTGTTACAGAGATCGATTACAAAGATATCGTTACTTTGAAGAATTATGTCACTGAAAGTGGTAAAATTGTTCCTAGTCGTATCACTGGTACAAATGCTAAATATCAACGTCAACTAGCTCGCGCTATCAAGCGTGCTCGTTATCTTTCTCTACTGCCGTACACTGATTTACATCAGTAATACTGCAATAATTTAGAGGATTTAATGATGAATGTTATTTTACTTGATAAAATCGCTAACCTAGGAAATCTAGGTGACCAAGTTGCAGTTAAGTCTGGTTACGCACGTAACTTTCTTCTGCCACAAGGTAAAGCTGTTGTTGCTAACGTAGCTAACACTGAAGTTTTTGAAGCACGTCGTGCTGAATTAGAAGCTAAGTTAGTTGCTGACCTTACTGCTGCTCAAGTACGTGCTGAGAAAATCAACACTCTTGAAACTGTTGTTATCGCTTCTAAAGCTGGTGACGAAGGTAAGCTATTCGGTTCAATTGGTAACCGTGATATCGCTGATGCAGTTACAGCTGCTGGTGTTGAATTGGCTAAGAGCGAAGTTCGTCTTCCACTAGGTGCTTTACGTACTACTGGTGAATTCGAAGTTGAAGTTCAGGTTCACACTGAAGTTAAAGCTATTGTTAAGCTTTCTGTTGTTGCAGAAGCTTAATATTTTGCTTTAAGCAAAAGCTTTAAAAAAAACACCGCACTAATTTAATTAGGCGGTGTTTTTTTATGCCTGAAATATACTGAGCTACGAGCTACGAGCTACGAGCTACGAGCTACGAGCTACGAGCTACGACATTTCCCATGTAGGAGCGGCTTTAGCCGCGAATGTTTAATACCAATCAGTATAAGAAAGTGATCTACTCAGCGTATTTTTTTGCAACTAATTCAAGGCGAATGGATGATGGAATGGTTGTTCCCTTGTAAGGCCATTCAACGCAGAAGTTGGCAGCCAAAAACACGCCTACAGGCGAGTTTTAGCACATCCGATGCTGTGTTAACGAGCTTTAACGTAGAACAACTATGTTCTTCACTCGTTGCCTTGCCTCAGAAGCGCTAAATTCTCGCTGAGCGATCACATCTTTATACTGATTGGTTTAAGGGTTACGAGTTGTCGTTAGCTAAGCAATAAAAAACCACCCGTAGGTGGTTTTGTTCGTTTGCTAGGGTTAAGTCAGCTTAGTTGCGGACTAATTCCAACTCTGCTATCAAATTGTCAGCATGGTCAACTTCATCCATCATCCATAGGATGTAGCGGAAATCGACATGAACGGCTCGTGTAATGGTTGGGTTAAAGAACCAATCTTTGGTGATCGCTTCATACGTTGAATCGAAGTTCAGTCCAACCAACTCGCCTTTGCCATTAAATACCGGCGAGCCCGAGTTACCCCCAGTGGTATCGACACTGGATAGGAAGTTAACCGGAACAGAGTTGAATGCTTCAGGCTTATCTAAGCAAGAAAATAGTCTGCATATCCATGTGCTTGGATCTTGAATCACCGAAGCGACCTTATGAGTGCCATAACGCTGTTCCTTAATCGCATCCAGCACTTTCTTTGGCGCGTTAAAAGGCTCGACACCTGTGTGTTTAGCGAGTATTCCCTCGAGGCGTGTGAAAGGCTGTTTGTACAGTGCATCTCGTGACTGATAACCATCGACCATGCCATAGGTGATACGCAGGGTACCATTTGCATCTGGGTATACAGGCCAGCCATTGGCTTGGTTGTACGCGATAATCGCTTTCATATAATCGGGTCGGGCTTGAGAAAGCTCGCCAAGAAGTGTCTTCTTCTCTCTCTCTTGTGCCATGTTGCTATCATAAAGCGCCACGGCTAGGCGAATAAAGGGATCGGCACTGGTTTCAAATGTTCTAGCATCCGCTTGCATCCAGGCAAGACGTTGGTCTTGGTCAGTTAAGGAGGTCAGGGAGTAAAGCCCATCGAGTTTATCCGCCAAGGTTACCGATTTATCATCATCATTGAGCATGATATCGAAAGCGTTAACACGGTTTTCCTGCCCCATATAGGCGTTTAAGTCTTGTAGCCATAGGGTTTTGTCGACCGAAATATCGAAGCTGGAATCGATACGTTTAAGGCGCGCCTTAAACATCTTGATATCACGCTCTTGATAGCCCTCTTCACGCTCGTTATCAGGCTTAGCCTTCTCTTTCGACAGACGATAGAGCTTACTTGCTGCGGCGAGCAGGGTACTGGACTGCGCATTCTCGAAGTAATGACGGCTCTGCATGCCTATGCGTTTTTTAACTAACAAGGATTCAAGTTGGTCGAACTGGGCTTGATATGACTGGTAGGTCTTATCGGCCGCAAGCCACTTGAGGAAGTCATCTTCGCGGCTCTGCTTAATGCCGATAATATCCGTGGCTTTAAATCCGTCGAGTAGTCCGTTGTACTTCTTCATGCGGTTAGCCATAGAAGCAAGCGTACCCGCATATTTGATTGCAACCTCACCGTCAGCATTACCCATGGCCTTGATGGTATCGATACGAAGTTGATAGCGTGAGGCGAGGGTTGGATATAGCCAGTCACTTGCAAATTGCAGTTCACTGGTTAAACGGTAACGGCTGGTAGAGCCTGGGTAGCCCGCAACAAAAACACCATCACCGGCATTAACACCATCGGCATTAATTTTAAGGTAGCTTTTGGGTGTGAACGGAATATTATCTTCAGCGAAAGCTGCTGGCTGTCCATCTTTGCCTACATAGGCTCGCAGGAAGGTAAAGTCGCCCGAGTGACGCGGGTACTCATAGTTATCTATGTCGCCGCCAAATGAACCGACACTCTTAGGTGGCGCGTAGACTAAGCGAACATCACGGATAATTAGCTGCTTAATGAGGTAATATTCGAGTCCATTATGAAAGCTTCGCACCGAACAGCGGTAGTTTTTGTCACTTTCACACGCTTTGATCAGAGACTTTCTATTAGATTGGATCTCTTCATAGCGCACCAAAGCATCTTGACTTAAGTTGTGTGTGACCTCTTTTGATACATCGGTAACCGCTTCGGTAATATAGAGTCGCTCGTTAGGACCTGCCGATGGTTCAGCATCTTTAGACTTTGCCAGAAAGCCATCGGCAATATAATTGTGTTCTTTTTTACTATTATATTGAATCGCTCGGTAAGCACAGTGATGGTTTGTGACAACTAAGCCTTGGGGAGACACGAAACTGGCGGTACAATACCCCAGCCCTACAACCGCATTCATTGGATACTGAGTGAGATCGGCAAGTTGTTTTGCTGGTATCTCAATGCCTCTCTCGCTAAGTTTTTCTGCTATAGAGGGCATTTGATAAGGTTGCCATTGCCCCTCATCTGCATGTGCGTCGATTGATGCCAATACGACACCGGATGACAGCACGAGTGCCGAGATCAATGCATTGCGCATGTTCGTTCCTTGTTTTTTATTGTGTGGGGAGGAACTCATGGGTTCCGTTTTTTGTTTGAGCACGTTTTATACCATATTTTGCTTAACTCTTGGGAGTTTGGAGATTTAATGTCACAACAAGGTGCCTTCAAGGCCAAAAATAAGCCGAGAGATATCCAGATGGATTCACTCAAGCTACCACCGCATTCCTTAGAGGCGGAGCAATCAGTACTGGGCGGCTTGATGCTTGATTCTGATGCATGGGATAGAGTGACAGAAGCAGTTGTGGCGGAAGATTTCTACTCTCGATCTCATCGTATGATATTTCTAGCGATGGCGAGTTTAGCCAGCGCTGGTCATCCGATCGATCTGATCACGGTTTCAGAGCAGTTGGAGGTCGAAGACCAATTAGAGGACGCCGGTGGTTTTGCTTATCTTGGTGAGATAGCGAAGAATACGCCAAGTGCGGGTAATATTTTATCTTATGCACAAATTGTTCGTGAACGTGCTGTTGTTCGTGAAATGATTAAGGTGGCGAATGAGATTGCCGATGCCGGTTTTAATCCTGAAGGTCGTAACTCCGGTGACCTGTTAGACTTAGCCGAAACCAAAGTCTTTAAGATTGCCGAGTCTCGTGCAAATGCCAACGAAGGTCCCGAAGGAATCAAGGCTATTCTTGAAAAGACCGTCGATAAGATTGAAGATCTTTATAACAACCCAACTGGTGGTGTCACCGGGGTATCGAGTGGATTTGGCGATCTGGATAAGATGACCGCGGGCTTCCAGTCCGGTGATTTGATCATCGTTGCAGCGCGTCCATCAATGGGTAAAACGACGTTTGCGATGAACTTGTGTGAACAAGCATCGCTGAATGAAGATAAACCTGTTCTTATTTTCAGTTTGGAGATGCCATCAGAACAGATCATGATGCGTATGCTCGCCTCGTTGGGTCGTGTCGACCAGACCAAAATTCGTACTGGTCAACTCGATGATGACGATTGGGCACGGGTTTCCTCGACCATGGGGATCATGCTCGAACAAGGTAAGATGTATATCGATGATGGCTCTGGTTTGACGCCGACAGATGTTCGAAGCCGAGCACGACGAATCGCCCGTGAACATGGCGGTCTGTCTATGATCATGATCGATTACCTTCAGTTAATGCAGGTCCCGGCTCTGAAAGATAACCGTACCTTGGAAATATCTGAGATCTCCCGCTCACTTAAGGCGCTGGCAAAAGAGCTTGAGGTTCCGGTGGTTGCACTTTCTCAGCTTAACCGTTCATTGGAGCAACGTGCCGATAAGCGCCCGATAAACTCAGATCTTCGTGAGTCTGGTGCGATTGAGCAAGATGCGGATCTGATTATGTTTATCTACCGTGATGAGGTGTATAACGATGACTCAGATCAGAAGGGTACCGCCGAGATTATCATAGGTAAGCAACGTAACGGTCCTATCGGACGGGTGCGTTTAACCTTCCAGGGGCAGTTCTCTCGTTTTGATAACTACGCTGGCCCACAGTTCGATGATGACTAATGTCGTCTATCGTGTCGTTTATCGATAACGATACAGACGGGTTCTTCAGCAAAGATTAAACTTGATTCACTTAGTGCTCCCTTCATTGATCGCTAAGTGAACTCATTGTAGATTTGACACTCATATTCGTATTATCACTTTAGTGCAGCATCGAGTCTTGTTACTAACAGATTAAGGTTATCGTTTGAAACCCTTTCCCCGTGCAGAGATCAGTAGTAAAGCACTGACGAATAACTTAGCTCGTCTCCGTGAAATTGCTCCAGGGAGCAAAGTTATGGCGGTCGTAAAAGCCAATGGCTATGGTCATGGTTTACTTAATGTTGCCCATTGTCTGGATAACGCCGATGGTTTCGGACTCGCTCGTCTGGAGGAAGCCCTAGCATTAAGGGAAGGTGGGGTTAAGTCTAAATTGATCTTGCTCGAAGGCTTCTTCAGTCAAGTCGACTTAACGACTCTGGTCGAACATGATATTGATACCGTTGTGCATAATGAAGTGCAGCTGGAGATGCTGGAAAGCTCGATACTGGCAAAACCTGCAAGCGTATGGCTAAAAATTGACTCGGGTATGCATCGATTAGGTTTCACTCCTGAACAGTTTAATGCTGTTTATGCCCGCTTAGAGGCCTGTCCTCAAGTCGCTAAACCTATCAACCTGATGTCACATTTTGCTTGTGCCGATGAACCCGATAACCCATCGACAAAGGTGCAGATTGATCTCTTTAACGACCTTATTAAAGACTTGCCTGGTCAACGTAGTTTGGCCAATTCAGCGGGTACCCTGTATTGGCCTGAGAGTCAGGCGGATTGGATACGCCCCGGCATTGCGCTATACGGCGTTTCGCCTGTGATTGGGGATCTGGGGTGTAATCATGGTTTGATGCCTGCCATGGAGTTAGTGTCGCAACTTATTGCCGTACGTGATCATAAGGCTGGTGAACCTGCAGGTTATGGCAGTTTTTGGTGTGCAAAGGAAGACACTAAATTAGGCGTTGTGGCTATTGGTTACGGCGATGGATACCCACGTAATGCACCCGAAGGGACGCCTGTATGGATTAACGGGAGACGGGTTCCTATCGTTGGTCGTGTCTCTATGGACATGTTGACCGTCGATTTAGGCATTAACGCGACAGACCGGATTGGCGATGATGCGGTTTTATGGGGAAAAGCCTTACCGGTTGAAGAAGTGGCGGAGCACATAGGTACAATCGCTTATGAGCTAGTGACTAAATTAACCCCTCGAGTTGCCGTGTGCTTGGGCTAAGCACATAGATTTTTTCCTTAGTTGTATCGATTCATGAGCGGGATGCCTTGAGTCGGTAGCCTCCAATATCAGGAAGTTTTTTCGTTGAAGATTAACGTTTTATGCATAAATGCACTGCTGTTCTGTAGTGCAATCAGCTTGCCCTACGCCTTGGCCGATGAGGTTCAGGACATTCAAGTAACTCAAGCAAACAATAGCAGTGCTAACGATACACCGCAGGCGCCTCAAATCGGGATGAATAAGAGTAAAGGTTATTCCCCCGAGTTTGTCGCTGTGCCATTTATCTTCTCCACAGAAACCTTCAGTACGACAGTGGGAGGTGCGGGTGTCATCAAGCATGCCGGTCAGCCACAAGCCTCAGCGTTCGGTATCGGTCTTTACAGTAGTAATGAAAGTTGGCTCACCTATTTAGGACTCAATAACTATCAACTACCCAAGATGGATCAATGGCTATTTTCTGGCGAGTTTAATCGTGCCAGTTATAAAGAGGGGATCTACTTTGTTCCTGAAAATGTGAATAGATCGAACAAAGGTGCTAACAGCTCCGATGCGATGGCAACCAATCGGGTGATAACGGTAGGAGATGAGTTTTATGCCAAGCTACACATAAAATATGTGCTGCCCTGGGGAAAGGGAGCTAAAGGAGCCGCGAGAAGCTTAATGCCCTCTCTAATAACGGATCCCCTGAGTTGGGATCCCAGAGAGTCAGGTGTTACTAGTTTACAGCTCACCCCCTTCATTCAAACTCAGGAACTCCTGGGATATGATGATCTGCCGACGAGAACTCAGGGACTAAAATTCAAATTTGAGTGGGACAATAGGGATAATGGAAAAAATAGTACCAGAGGAGGTCGCACAAGTCTGACGGTCAGCCGTGACTTTGGTGCTCGCGATGGTGGAGCCGATGCTAGAGAAAGTTGGACGATGTGGGAGTTTGAACAAAGTGCATTTTTATCTTTGGGAGAGAATGACTGGTTTGGGCAGCAAATTGTAGCCCTGAACTTTTACCTTGCTGATACACCGACCTGGAACGACTATGACTCAATCTCACACGCATATCACCGACCTCCATCCTTTGCTGGTGTTAGCTTGGGAGGCTTTGATCATTTAAGAGGCTACTCTAGCAAACAATTTTTTGGTCGCAGCGCGTTGCTTTATTCAGCCGAGTACCGAGTTCAACCCAGATGGCAACCTTTGCAAAGTTTACCCGTGTTTAATCTTTACGATGTACCTTGGTGGCAGTGGGTCATTTTTGCTGAAGCTGGTCAGGTTACCGATGATTTCAGTGCCAGTGAACTACATGATGATATGAAATGGACTTTAGGTTTAGGTGCACGATTTGAAGTTGAAAACGTTATCGTAAGAGCTGAGTTTGCGTATGCAGAAGAGTCGACGCAATTTTGGATTATGGTTAACCAACCATTTTAATCACGATTAACGTCTTAATAAAGACTCTCTGCCGATAGTCATTTTGGAGATATTTATACCCTTAATGACCATAATATCATCGATTTAAATGTAGATTCTTGTTATTAGTTCTCGAAGCAAATTTCAATATAGGCGCTTCCATGAGGGCTAGTGAAGGGCATGATAATCTTTTTTCCGTTGGCTTTATGAGAGATACGATGTCCTAAACCTGAAACGACTACCGGCGTTGCCATTTCAAAATCATAGCCTTTATCACCGAGGATATTCTTTGCACCACCTGTGACCATGTTGGTTATTTCACCGACGAGATCGGTGATCTCATCATTGATCTCTCCCGGGTTTTCTCCCAGCATATTTTGCATTATTTCTAGGATGAGCCCTTGTTCGAAAGTGATGGATAATGAACCCTTCGTTTGCGGGCCGACCATGCCTATCAGGCCTGATACATCGCCTTTAGCCAGATTGTCAGTTTTTATTCTTGGCTTTCCCGGGGTGAGTTGCATATTTGCCATCGTTGAGATGACATTGAGCAATGAACCAAGAAAAGGGTTAATGAAATTTACATTCATATTTGATTATCCATAGTCTAAAACTTGTATCTCGATAATGAGTTTTATGTCATCTGTTACCAAGTATCTTTAAAGCGTGAATTTCAGAATTCTATATGGGGTACTTAATTGGTCAACGATATCGATCATAGTGTCACACTTCTATGCTTGGTGACTTTACTCGTATGCCAACCGTTCCTTGGGCATACCTACCTATAAAGCTTAGGCTATTTTTGTATCGGCTTCAGCATTTATCTATATACAAGGGCAGGGCTTTAAAGCCAGTTGGTTATCTCTACTTTAAGTCCATCTATGCTCTAAGTGACAAGGTAACCGAAAAGTTAACTTGTCTATCAAGATACTCAGTACCTAAATAGGGCACGTATACGGGACGCTTATAAAGGCTGCTGAGCTGGCCCTTAGTTATGCCATCTACCTATAGCTATTCATTATTCCATGGCATACAAAGTCAGTTCTGTGACTTTACTCTTAAAAGGTCTGTTAATATTGAGTAACACTCACTTTATTTGATTGGGTCGATGTGAGCGGCAGGGCGAATCAGCGGTGCATTTCGCCTGCGGTCAGTGTAAAATGCGCGACCACGCTCGATTATACACAGAGCCTTATTAGGTTTAACGACAATTGTCATCGCAAAGCAGGCCAACATAAACTATGTCATCTACTCTGACCTCAACGATTAACCGTACCTTCTCTATCGCGCCAATGCTTGATTGGACGGACCGTCATTACCGTTATATGGCGCGCCTGATGTCTGCCGAGTTATTGCTGTATACGGAGATGGTCACTACAGGGGCCATTATCCACGGTAAAGGTGATTACCTTGCTTACAACAGCGAAGAGCATCCATTGGCGCTTCAACTTGGTGGTTCTAATGCCCACGATCTGGCTACTTGCGCTAAGCTCGCTGCAGACCGAGGTTATGATGAGATAAACCTGAATGTAGGTTGCCCGTCCGACAGGGTTCAGAGCGGACGCTTCGGAGCGTGCCTTATGGCTGAGCCTAAGCTTGTTGCCGAGTGTGTGACGGCGATGCGAGAGGTCGTAGATATTCCGGTGACGGTAAAAACACGTATCGGGATTGATGACCTCGATAGTTACCAATTTCTTACCGAGTTTGTCGAAACTGTTAGTGATGCGGGTTGCAACGCGTTCATCGTGCATGCCAGAAAGGCGTGGTTGCAGGGGTTAAGCCCTAAAGAGAACAGAGAGATCCCCCCATTAGATTACGATCGCGTCTACCAGCTTAAACAAGATCACCCGGAGTTGAGTATCTCAATCAATGGTGGTGTTAAGTCTCTTGATGAGTGTCGTACTCATTTGACTAAGCTCGATGGTGTCATGGTCGGACGTGAAGCCTATCAAAACCCTTACATGTTAGCCGAAGTGGATCAGCAGCTCTGTGGAAGTCTTAGACCTGTTTTGAGTCGAGATGCTGTTTTAGAGAAATTTATTCCTTATATAGAGAAACACCTCCAATCGGGCGGTCGTTTGAACCATATCAGTCGTCATATGACGGGTTTGTTCCAAGGAGAGCCGGGTTCTCGTGTTTGGAGACGATATATTAGTGAAAACGCGCATAAACCTGGCGCTGGTATAGAAGTCATTGAACAAGCAAGAAAAAATATGAGTATTTAGTTTTCCTGTTACCTTAACTAACCGCCTTCATGGCGGTTTTTTTGGCTTGACTGAGCAAGTATTTTCATGTAAACTTCCTATGCTAGATTAAGTTATAAGGAGGTAACTGTGTTAGTCCAAAC
>SDWK01000779.1 GCA_004195335.1 Shewanella sp. | reverse complement strand
ATTACCCGATTTGTATTCTTTACTTCGGTACTAGATTAGGAAAACAGAGTAAAAGTACTCGATTTTTTATCTCGTTAGAAGTATATTGTGCACAACTTAATTGAGATGCTGAATCATATGTCTACAGAAAAAAATAACAATCCATTGTCTCTCGATAATCAAGTCTGTTTCTCATTATATAGTGCGGCTAATGCCATGGTGAGGGCATATCGTCCCATACTCAATAAACTGGATCTTACCTATCCGCAATATTTGGCTATGCTGGTACTTTGGCAACACGAAGGAATAAGTGTCAAAACCTTGGGCGATAAGCTTCACCTCGATTCAGGTACTCTCACCCCTTTACTCAAGCGGTTAGAAGGTAAGGGACTGATCAGCCGTGGGAGGAGTGAAAAAGATGAAAGAGTCAGGGTGTTGCATATTACGCCTGAAGGAGAATCCCTGAGAGAGAGTGCAATGGAAATTCCGGAGTTGATGCGCTGTAAAGTCGGCTCGTCGTTAGAGTCTTTGCTACAACTTAAGGTTTTATGTGACGAACTCTATCTTGATTTAGCGGTAGAAAAGTCATAAGTTATTGAGTTAATAGTTAAAGTTCATGCTATCTTGAATGTAAGGCCTTTCGGTGGGGGCAGCGTAATTTACGCCGGGAGTCATAAGGAGATGTCGTGGTAAAGGTGGATGTGATCATCATTGGTGGTGGAATCAATGGGGCTGGCATTGCTCAGTGTGCTGCCGCTGCCGGTTTCAGTGTTTTGCTACTGGAAAAGGGGGAGGTGGGAGGACAAACTTCGGCTAATTCCAGTAAGTTGATTCATGGTGGCTTGAGATATCTGGAGACTGGACAGTTTCCTTTAGTTCGAAAATCTTTGGCCGAACGTCGACGTTTGCTTACCCTCGCCCCTACTCTCGTTAAGCCCATTCCTTTTTATATTCCCGTCTATAAAAATAGTCATCGAAATCAATGGACAGTCCGAGCGGGATTGAGTCTCTACGCATTACTTAGTGAGTTAGACCCTTTAGGGCGATTCAAGAGTATTCCGGCAGTTCAATGGTCACAAATCAATGGGTTAAAGCTTCAGGGATTAAAAGCGGTTTTTCAATACTGGGATGCGCAAACCGATGATAAAGCCTTAACTCAAGCAGTGATTAAAAGCGCAGAGTCATTGGGGGCAGAGGTATTACAAGGTGCGATTTGTGAATCAATCACTCATAGGCCGGATTATTGTGAAGTTAAGTATACTCATTTGGATAAAGAGCGGGTGATTCAAGCTTCATCTGTAATCAATGCCGCAGGTCCTTGGGTTAATGATGTTTTGGACTGCGTCGTTCCTCCTATGGTGAAAGAGGAAGTTGAACTGATTCAGGGAACCCATCTTCTACTCGACATCTTCCCGCCCGATGGGATTTTGTATTTAGAGTCATGTTTCGACGAAAGAGTGGTATTTGTCATGCCATGGAAGGGCAAGACCTTACTGGGAACTACAGAAAAAAGCATTAAGCATTTGGCTAATCAACCTGAGTCTACTCGTGAGGAGCAATTTTATTTACTCGGCATCTATCGACATTATTTTCCTGGTTCAGGCAGTGTGGAAAAGCTTGAGGGGCTGATTGTAGAAATATTTTGTGGTGTAAGAGTTTTACCTAAACATAGTGGCAGTGCATTTGAGAGTCCGAGAGAAATATTGTTATTAAAGCGCATCTCCCACCCAAGAATAATGAGCCTTTACGGAGGGAAGCTAACCACATTCAGAGCGACAGCTAAAGAAGTGGTTGCTTGGGTCGAAGGACTTTTAGGAAGAAGAGTGCCACTCGACAATGTAGATAAAATGCCACTGTACTAAAGATTCAAACTTAAAGTCATGGGCTATTCAATTTCATCTGTTTGTCATATTACTCGTTTAGGCTAAAGCATCTTTTCTATTGCTGTTTATCTTTTTTGGTGTCATTACCGGATGCAGGTAATGGGTATGCTTCCTCATTCTTAAGACTGAATACTTCTGCTTAAAACATAACCAAATGTACATTTCATCTATACTGTATTAAATAAGATCACTTAATTACCCAAAAAGTTAACTTGAGGGAGAGTATTGAGATGCTAAACATGAGTTTGAAAAATAAACTGCTGTTATTTGCGCTGCTTCCTTTGGTGTTAGTCTTTACCAGTTTGATGGCTATTTCTTACCGTATTGAGTCAGGGGATCTTGAGCAAAACATCGCCTCTTTCAGAGACAAGTTACTTGAGGGACGTCAGAATCAGCTTAAAGAAGAGGTGGAGATAGCCGTTCAAATCGTGGCCTATCAACTGTCTCTGGGTGATAGCGGGGATGCGAAAGCGGCATTGCGTAAAGTTCGTTTCGGTAAGTCTGGCTATTTTTTCATCTATGATGAGCAAGGCATTAACATCTTCCATGGCGCGACGCCTGAGAAAGAGGGTATGAATAACATTGGGATGACAGACCCCAATGGCAAGAAAGTCATCGTAGGTTTGCTCGATGCTGCTAGAAGTGGCGATGGCATTTTTCACTATCATCATCAAAAACCCGGTGTTACCGAGTTAGTTCCTAAGGTGAGTTATGCCGCGATGATCCCCAATACTAACTGGATGATAGGTACTGGGGCCTATATGGATGATATTGAACAAGAGATCTCCGGTTTTCAACAAACGCTTACAGAACATATGAAGAGTAAGGCGTTCGCAATTCTGATGACTACTTTAGCTTTAGGTCTGGTAACCATCTTTGGGGTGTTATTTGCAGCCCAGCGCATGGTTCACCCCATTAGAAACATGGTGACTAATTTAGAAGATATTGCCAAAGGAGAGGGAGACCTGACTAAGCGGCTCAATATTGAGGGGCATGATGAGATAGCTCAACTTGGGCGTGCTTTTAATCAGTTTGTCGATAAGCTGCAGGGGATCATCAAGGATGTCGCCAATGTCACCCAAGAGGTTAAGAGTGGCGCAGACAATATTAATAGTCAGACACAAGTGATGGCTGAGCAATTGGCTAATCATAATAATGAGACTGATCAGGTCGTCACCGCTATAACAGAGATGTCGGCAACCGCGAATGAGGTGGCACAAAATACTTCGCAAGTGGCAGAGGCAACGCTCGCCGCAACCGGAGATGTGACCAAGGCACAAAATTGCGTCGATACTTCATTGACCGAAGTGTCATCCTTAATGGCTGAAATTGACACGGCTGCTGAGCATATCAATTCCCTGAGTGAACAATCTAAGAAAATTAATAGTGTATTAACCGTGATTGGTGGTATTGCCGAGCAAACGAATCTATTGGCGTTAAATGCAGCCATTGAGGCGGCAAGGGCCGGTGAGCAGGGACGAGGTTTTGCCGTGGTTGCCGATGAAGTGCGCAGCCTGGCCAGCCGGACTCAGGCCAGTACATTAGAGATTAATGAGATGTTGGGTGAGCTTCATCATCTGGTGTCATTGGCTGTAAGTACCATGGATGCGAGTCAGCAGAGCTGTTTGCGTTCGGTTGAGTCATCCAGAGCCATCTCTGAGAGCCTTGGGGCTGTGACATCGGCTGTGACATCGATTAATGATATGAGTACTCAGATAGCAACCGCGGCAACGGAGCAAAGCTCAGTGACTGAGGAGATTAACCGTAACGTATTTACGATTCAGGATATCGTCAATGAGTTAATGAGTTCGAGCCAAAGTACGTCAGGAGTGAGCCAAAAGCTGACTCAGGAAGGTGATACCCTTGGGCGTCTGGTTGGACAGTTTAAGGTGTGATAAAAATCATTTCTTAAATAATAAAAGAGGAAGCTATGGCTTCCTTTTTTCGTTCTTTATGTTGGATCCATCTCCATCTCCTTTTTTTCCTACGGTTTGCATCAATTCTGCGTTGTTACGCAGACTCGTAAAAGTCTCAGTG
>SDWK01000762.1 GCA_004195335.1 Shewanella sp. | reverse complement strand
AGATGTGTATAAGAGACAGGTATTAGTTAAAATGGTGAGATCATTTAACTCTTCTGCGTTAAGCAGGTTTCGCTTCTTGATGATGGGGAGAAGTAGTTTCAGTGAGTGCCAGTCAGATTGAGCCTGGTATAACTCGAGTGCGAGTCTAAGTACCGGAAGTTTGCTCTTGCTGGTCGGAGAAAGTTTATCCAACTCTTTTCTGGCTTTATCCAGCTCACCTTGTTGAATTAAATAACGGGTACGTGTGGTTCCGACAGCCTTAATGGCTAATTTTTCTTGTTCCGCCCGAAGTAAATACTCATCTCTGGATGCGGTATTGTTCTGATGATGCGCCGCTCTAGCAGCTGCTAAGAGGTTCAGGGCGGGGAGTTCTCCCTTTTCTGCACCTTTGACCATGGCTTTTTCGGCAGCAAGCCAGTCTTCTTCAGCAAGGGCTAACGCTCCCATAAGAGTATGTTTTCTTGCCGCTTTCTTGCGCCATTTCTCTGGTAATAATCGGCTACTAAACAACAAGTTGAGTAAGAAGATAATCGCCCACTCTAGGATCTGCAGTAAGCCATAAAAAACAATAAGAGTAATAACGGCAAACACCACTCCAGTTTCGACTTCATAATCCCAAACGGTAAAATAGAGGTAGCCATTCATACCTTCAAAAAATGGGCTTATACAGAGGCCTAATAATATAATCCCGAGATAGATCATAATTCTAATCATAGGGAAGGCTCCTCTGTAACCATCAAGTTACCGTATATCACCAGCTGTTGAAGTAAAGCTGTAGATTGAAAGTGGTTAATTGTCGGCGTTTGTATCTCAAGTGTTTTTAGTGCCTCTAGAGCCGATAAGGTCTCTTTTGTCTGGGCGTCGTTGAGATCAAAATATTGGGAAATCCACTTTCTTGCGAGTGTCAGAGACTGTCGATAGTTGACTTGATCCTGTCTATATAGAGCAAGCTGAGACTGCAGCAACTTGTTACGGATATTTTCAACAAGATACCATTGCTGATCGGGAGCGAGTATTGGCGTGATATCTGTGGTTCTCTTTCGTACCACGACAAAGTCATCCATTATGGCTTTCCATGACTTTGCTAGGTTTTCTTTCCAGTCATCGATGGAAGCTGACATCTCGGGGTTCTCAATACGATGAGCCGCATTCTCAACTTCAACTCTATTCAATGGCAGCTGATCTAATTGTTCAATCATACTGTCTAAGGTTAGAACGGTACCTGCGATATCGGTGCTCTTAATAGCTGATACCACCGAGATATCTTGAGCCAATGCTTTTCTTAGTGGTGTCAGAGAGGGATCTTTCATCGACTCGATTCGATCGTCGGCGGCTTTAAGCAGACTCGCCGCCGTACTTGGATCTTTTTCCAGCCAGAGTTTGCTTCCAGCCATTCTGACTAAGTATTTTGCCTCTTCAGCCATCCAGTGATTTGGATTGCGCTGGGCAAGCTTGGCTACACGCTCATCTAGCAGAGCCTGACTGTCGGTTACCCTTTGCATCTGTTGAGTTATACTGCCGGAAAACTCTTGCTGCTGTCTTTGAAGTGATGATATCTGCTTGGAGGGTTCATTTAAGGCTTGTTTCAATTCAACCGCTAACGCCTGAGCGCTATCTTTTTGCTTGGTTAATTCTTGATATAGGTAGTAACCACCACCTGATGTGGCGAATGTCAGTAATAGTATACAAACAAGGTTGAATACAAAGCCCCAGGAAACTCCGGACTTCTCTGCCTTCTCATGGTTATCTGCTGAACTTTGCAAAGATTCGCTGACTGCTTGAGTCGTGTCATTAGTGTCCGTTTCAGAGTTTACCTCTGTTTTCGGTTCCATAACGTTCTCATTTAATTTTTTATTGTCCATTAAACAGTCCTTGAAGGCGATACCGCTACAATGATGACGAGTATAAGGCTTTACAGAGCTAGAACTTTAAGGCAGAAAGTACGGCCTTACAGTTTGCAGCTTTGGCATTAGTAACGTGTAGTAATCCGTTGGCTAAGGCTTGTTCCTGAACTCGAGAGCTAGGGACTATAATATGACATGCACGCAGCCAAGCAAATAGCTCTTTTGGTACAAGTTTGATTAGATTATCAAGTATTTCACCACTCGTGACGACAATTGTGTCGATTTCAGCGTTCTGCCACTCATGTACAGTGCTGTCTTTGTCTAACTTTGGGCAACCTCTTTGATAGGCTTCCCAATAGTTGACGATAGCCCCTCGAGAGATGAGTGCCTCGGCCAGTGCTTCTCTTCCTCCTACCCCTCGTACGATTACAATTTTTTTATTGGAAATATTCTGAAGCGATTCGAGAGTGAGTAGACCTTCCGTCTGTTGACACTCCTGTGGAGCTTTTTGGGATGTGATCCCGAACGCCAGAAGAGCCTGATAGGTTGCTTCACCAACGGCATAAAATTGTGCAGAGTTTGGAAATTGGTTATTTAATGCCTGCGATGCGAACTTGACCGCATTGGTGCTGATAAAAATCACAATATCAGCTTGGTTAAATTGTTCGATAGATGATTGGTGCTGGTGAATATCAGTTGCTTGAACATTGAGTAACGGCGTGACGATATGAGAGACCCCTTTTTCATTTAGGGCCTCTATCATCGACTGATTACGCCCTTGTGGGCGCGTCAGAAGTACCTTCATCTTATAATACCCAAGCCACTTGGAAGTATCAGCCTAATCGACAGCGTTTATTTGATATAAACGGCATCGAGAATGGCTTTGGCCCCTTTGCTGAGAAGCTCTTCAGCCAATGCGACACCAATCGCTTGTGCATCAGTCTTAGGGCCAACCTTTGTAGCTTCGATGATGTGGCTCCCATCTGGATTACCGACTAAACCACGTAGCGTCAATGTGTCACCTTGGATCTCTGCATAGGCGCCGATAGGAACCTGACATCCACCTTCAAGGTGAGTGTTCATTGCACGTTCAGCGATAACACGGTGACGTGTTTCGGTGTGCTCAAGTGGCGCAAGAAGTGCCTTAACTCTTTCGTCATTGACGCGACACTCAATACCTACGGCACCTTGGCCATTGGCAGGTAAGGATTCTTCTGCAGAGATGAAGCTGGTAATACGTTCCTCGAGCTTCAGACGCTTAAGGCCTGCGGCTGCAAGAATAATGGCGTCATAATTACCCGCATCCAACTTGCCTAAACGGGTTCCTACGTTACCGCGCAGATCTCTGATTTCAAGATCAGGGCGTGATGCTCTGATCTGGCATTGACGTCGTAGGCTCGAAGTACCAACGACCGCACCTTGTGGCAGTTCGCTGATATTTTTGTAGTTATTAGATACAAAAGCATCACGTGGGTCTTCACGTTCACAAATGATCTCTAACCCTAAGCCTTCAGGGAAATCGACAGGGACATCTTTCATCGAGTGGACTGCAATATCGGCTCTGTCTTCAAGCATGGCAACTTCCAGCTCTTTAACAAACAGTCCTTTACCGCCAACTTTTGCCAGAGGTGTGTCAAGGATAATGTCGCCTTTAGTGCTCATAGGTAGAAGTTCTACCGTCAAACCTTCATGGAATTTTTCCAGTTCAGCTTTCACAAATTCTGCTTGCCAAAGTGCAAGTGGGCTTTTACGTGTTGCGATTCGAATGACGTTTTGAGACATGCTCGATATTCCATCAGAGGCCTTAGTTGCAGTAATGCTAACATTGCTCAGGAATAGATGTAATATATGGCTGCTGATTCTTTGAAGTTCACCCAACTATTTCGAACTTTAAAGTGTGATCTTGATCTCATTTATTTCCTAATGTGAATAAAGCTGCTAGCATGAATATCAACTCTCTACCTCCTTCTGGAATCAAATCCTTTGATCAATGAGCAGAGCCAATTTATCGAAACCGCTGAACGACTAAATCGGATCAGGCTGGCTCGTGCACTCGCGATACTCTCTCCACTGAAAAGAGATCTGTTAAGACTTATTCCGCACCTATTTCATTACCATAGAGCTGGTTACCCTGGTTATAACGGTTCCATGACACCTTCGGGTGTCTTCAATTATGCTCCTTCTGAGAGTGCTCTTGCCGCTTGTGATACGCTCGACTTAGTTAAACCAACCCAGCATCAAGTCAAGCAGACTGCGATTGAGGGGGTCTACAGTATGGGGAGCATGGCCAGCTTTGGTCAGAACCCTAAGAGTGATATCGATGTATGGCTGGTTCACGACCGTTTGTTGACTAAAGAGGAGTGCCGATTACTCGAGGATAAATCATCGCTTTTAACCGCCTGGTTTGCTCAATATGGGTTGGAAGTTAATATTTATCTGGTGCATCCGGAACAGTTCTTAAAGGCATCAATATCCGAGGATGAATCGCTTCATCCTATAGGTCAGGAACACAGTGGGAGTGCACAACATTGGTTATTGCTTGAAGAGTTTTATCGCAGCCAAATTTGTTTAGCAGGTAAAACCGTCGCTTGGTGGCCAAATGCTCAGAGAGCCGATGAGCTGCTATATTTAGGTGACGTGAGCCAGATCCCCGCGAGCGAGTACTTCGGTGCATCTCTATGGCAACTCTACAAAGGCTTAGATAAGCCACATAAAGCATTACTCAAGGTACTGCTTCTTGAGGCATACGCCACAGAATACCCACATACCTTACTGGTTAGCGAAAAGGTCTGGCAGCGCACCATAGATGGTGATTTCTCTGCCGCGAATGATGCGTACTATCTCCTCTATGAATCGATCGAAGCCTATCTTGAGAAACAGCAAGACTTGAGTCGATTGGAGATTGTTCGGCGTTGCTTTTACCTTAAATGCGGTATTCGATTGAGTGAGTTTGAACAGGCTAAAGATTGGCGTTATCACAAACTGAGAAGTTTAGTCGATAGCTGGAATTGGTCACAGAGTCTCATCGAGACACTGGATCACTGTGAAGATTGGCATTGCGGACAGCTGCAATGGTTTAATGAGCAGCTCAATGAGCTCATGCTAGGCAGTTATCAGACTCTTATTCAATTTGCTTCAACCAATAAGTTAAACGGAAGCCTTAGGTTATCTGATTTAGGGTTGTTGACCCGAAAACTTCATACTTATTTCAGCGCCGATACTCAGCAAATTATTAGTTTAAATCGTCTCTGGAGCGACTCGATTGCAGAGCCGGATTTGACCATCATTTATAGTCACAATGATAGTGAGTACTGTCTGTATCGCTGTCCTCCTTA
Organism: Shewanella sp.; assembly: GCA_004195335.1. Classification (GTDB taxonomy): domain Bacteria; phylum Pseudomonadota; class Gammaproteobacteria; order Enterobacterales; family Shewanellaceae; genus Shewanella. The sequence continues at coordinate 6,987 of SDWK01000762.1, read as the reverse complement.
TTCGAGAAACTTTATTGGTCAGCGCGCTGTTTACCGTTCTTCAAACAAAGCAAAAATAATCGCATGGGCAACATTGAACGGAGTTTCAACCCATGTAACAACTTGGTATGAGTTCGCTAAAGGGTCCGGTAAGTCGGAATATTTAACGACGGCGTCCAAGCGATTGCTCCCCTTCTTTGAGTCCGAAGAGAAGCACGTGTCTAAGATGGATCTGTGTCAGCCGTGGCGATACAAAAAACTGATACTGTTGCTTAACTTCAATAGCGACCCGACGGCTCAATGGCAAGGGCAGGAGATCATGGTTGATTATATGAATGCTAATGTCTTCTCCTTGGGTCGCCGTCAGCAAAATATGCTGTCGTCGATAGATATCATCAGTCTGAATTCATGGGGGGAATGGCATTGCCACCATTACGAGGGAGAATTGGGCATATTAAATGCCTTAGCATTTATCATCCCGGGAATAAGGCAGGCTGTCGAAGATATATCCATAGAAGTCATTAGTTGTTCGGCTAAGCTTAAATCTCAGTTTGAGCGCACCGTGACGGGGCTGGTTCAGCGGGCAGTCCGTTTAAGCCTACAAGTATCGAGTTCATCGACATTGGTTTATCCATTGAAGGTCGGAAAGATACAGTATGGGATCTTTTTCAACAGTAAAGGGATGGTTTTTCAGGATCTCAAAGATGCTAAAGCCTTCTATCAACAGCTCACCATGAAGAAGGTGATTGAGTTGCCCAGGCCCGATCTTGGCAATGAGCCTTTTACAAAAATTCCCGATGTTATACAGGATTTTGCCGCACGTGGCGCGATTCAATATTTTCTTCGTCAAAGCGAACATGGCTTAGATGTGTTCGTGCTTAATGAACAAAATGAGTTGAATCATTATGTTCAACAAGATGTGAACGTGGATGAACTGGTGAGCCAGGTCAGCCATCATCATGCATTTGAGGAGCCAGATATTTCTACACAGCGTTTTAATCTGCCACAGTTTTTCAGGTTGATACGGATCGATGGAAGGTTAAGAGCGATACCTTTCGGTGTGTCTGTGGATGAGGCGGAGATGGACTTTTAAAAGAGGCCTGATGACTTAATGGCCTCTTTATTCAGTGTTGTCATTTAGAGAGTGGGGATCACAGCGAAAGCTGGATGTTACCTTGACGCTGAATAGAGTCGATAATGAATGGCATAAACTCACCGCCATTTCTTTCATCTATCCACTGACCTTCCACGAAAGAGAAATGGTAGCCACCGAATTTGGTAGCAACCCAGATCTGATGCAAGGGTTCCTGTTTATTGATCACAATTTTAGACGTATCCGGAAACTCTAACTGCAGCACATTTCCCGAGGCATCAATGTCAATATCGGCATCTTGTTCATCGATGGCTTGCTCGATGGCGTTATCTATGGCTTGAAACATTTCATCGGCTAGTTGATGAAATTCAGAGTCTGTCATTGCCATTGGGTCTTAATCCTTGGTTGTTAGTTTTCTTATTGATAGTACCAACCCCAACCCATCACTCCAATCAAATTTTGTAAAAGCCTCGTATCTTTGCCTTGATTCGGAATGAATTGTCAGGAATAGCATGTATTAGTTCTTTATCTGCTTGACGTAGAAAGTCTAACTCTGCAACATCAGTAGAGATATACGAATTGCTATTAAACAACCTGGACAGATAGATGTTGAGAAAAATGAGAGTGTGTTCATTGATATTGCTTGGTAGTCTTTTTATCGTTGCGTGCGGTCAAAAGGGGCCCTTGTATAAATCGCCGGACAAACAAGATAATCAGGAAAAGCCACAGGAACAACCAAAGAAAGAAAGCAATAAGGAATAGACTCTTGGATCATTTTCTCTATAAAAATAATGAGCTACAGGCCGAAGATTGTCAGGTTGCCCAGCTAGCTCAAACCTACGGTACACCGTTATACATCTATTCACGTGCGACATTAGAGCGTCACTGGCACGCTTTTGAACGTGCGGTAGCAAATCATCCACATCTCATCTGTTATGCGGTGAAAGCCAATTCAAATCTTGCGGTACTCAATGTACTTGCACGTTTGGGCAGTGGCTTCGATATTGTCTCTGGTGGCGAACTATCCCGAGTGATCGAGGCTGGAGGCTCGCCCGATAAGGTGGTTTTTTCCGGTGTCGGTAAAACAGTCGCCGAGATGGAGATGGCATTAAACCAGGGCATTTACTGTTTCAATGTTGAATCGGCCGCCGAACTTGAACAGCTCAACCTTGTGGCTATATGCCTTGGAAAAGTGGCGCCGGTATCTTTAAGAGTGAATCCAGATGTTGATGCAGGTACTCACCCCTATATTTCTACCGGGCTTAAAGAAAATAAGTTTGGTATCGCTATGGATGAAGCCGAAACTATCTTCGCTCGTGCTAACAGTCTGCCAGGGTTAAAAGTGAAAGGGGTCGATTGCCATATCGGTTCGCAATTGACAGAGATACAGCCGTTTCTGGATGCCATGGATCTTATGCTCGCCTTGATCGACAGATTGGCCGAGCAGGGGATTAACATTGAACATTTCGATGTCGGTGGTGGCTTAGGCGTGACCTATGATGATGAAACGCCTCCCCAGCCAGATGTTTATGCTGCGGCATTGCTTGAGCGTTTAGGTGAGAGAAAGTTAAAACTTATTTTTGAGCCCGGTCGTGCCATAGCGGCCAATGCCGGTATTTTCGTTACTCAGGTTCTCTACCTTAAGGGTAACAGCGATAAACACTTCGCTCTGGTCGATGGAGCGATGAACGACCTTATCCGTCCAGCACTATATAGTGCTTGGCAAAACATTATTCCGGTGAAGCCTCGTGAAGGTGAAACGCGTAATTATGATATCGTGGGCCCGGTATGTGAAACGGGTGATTTCTTAGGTAAAAACAGAGAATTAAATCTCGATGCCGGCGATTTTCTTGCGGTGCGCTCATCGGGAGCTTATGGTTTTACTATGTCGTCGAATTATAATTCTCGTCCCAGAGCAGCCGAAATCATGGTCGATGGTAATCAAGCACACCTTATTCGTGAACGAGAAAAACTGTCACAGCTATGGCAAGGTGAGCAACTACTGCCGTAAACTGTCTCTATAACAGTTTTTTTTGTTCTGCTTCAAGCTGTAGAACATAGCTTTTAAAGGATATCTATCTTGATCCATTTTTCTAAGATGCACGGCTTAGGTAATGATTTTATGGTGGTTGATGGAGTAACACAGAATGTGTTCTTCTCGCCTGAGCAGATCAAGCGCCTTGCCGATCGAAATTTTGGTATCGGTTTCGATCAGTTGCTATTGGTCGAACCCCCTTATGATCCGGATCTAGATTTCCACTATCGGATATTTAATGCCGATGGTAGTGAGGTAGAGCAGTGTGGCAATGGTGCTCGTTGTTTTGCTCGTTTTGTTCGCAACAAGGGGCTAACCAATAAACAGAAAATCCGGGTTAGTACCTCAAATGGCAAGATCACATTAAGGCTTGAAAGAGACGGCAATGTGACGGTTAATATGGGGATCCCAGAGCTTGAACCAGCACAAATACCATTCAATGCCAAGAAAGTAGAAAAGACATACCTGCTTCAGTCGACGGCTCCAGATTTAAATATGCAGACCTTCCTATGTGGCGCAGTTTCCATGGGCAACCCACACTGTGTATTGGATGTCGAAGATATTCAGGCTGCAGATGTGGAAGGCATTGGCGCCCTGCTTACCCGCCATGAACGTTTCCCTAAAGGGGTCAATGTCGGCTTTATGCAGGTCATCAACTCGGGTCATATCAAGTTGAGAGTCTATGAGCGGGGAGCCGCCGAGACTTTAGCTTGTGGAACCGGTGCCTGCGCGGCTGTAGTTGTTGGACAGCTACAAGGAAAATTAGATAATTGTGTGCGTGTCGATCTTCCCGGCGGTACCTTGACGATTAACTGGGAAGGGGAAGGCAAGCCCTTGTGGATGACCGGACCCGCCGAACATGTATATGATGGACAGATACAGCAATGAGTGATGCACCTAAAGTGAAAAAAGAAGCCCCGTTTGACGAGATATTAATCCGTGAATATCTGTTGGATAATCCCGATTTCTTCAGTCGATATCCAGAATTGCTATTAGCCATGCGAATTCCACACGCCGAGCGTGGAGCGGTTTCTCTGGTTGAACGTAAGCAAGAGATGATGAGAAGCCGGGTGCAGCAGCTTGAGGAAGAGATCACCTCTTTGATGGGAATCGCCTCTCGCAATGAATCTATCTATATGTTCAATACGGCGCTGTCCCATAAATTGCTACAATGTGAAGATATTGGTGAGTTGAGGCAGGCGTTATCCGAGGGATTACAAGCTCAGTTTCATTTCAGTCACGTCAGGCTCATCACGGTGCATGATCTAGATAGTGAGCTGTCGCGGATCTGGAGCAAACGTTTGAGCCAAGGGCATTACTTCGGACGCCTGACCATCGAAGAGTCTAAACGCCTGTTCGGTAGTGACGTGGGATCTGTAGCGCTGTCCAGACTGTCTGAGCAATGTGGCCAGGTGATTTTTGCTATCGCGAGCCAAGATGCGATGCACTTTCATCCCGAGATGGATAATCTACTGTTGGATCAGCTTAAGCAGCTTCTGGATCACTTGTTGCCAAAATTATAAACAGGCCCTAATGGACGTTGAATGGTTTCAGAAATTTGAAAGTTATCTCAGTGCAGAGCGTCAACTTTCTAAACATACGGTACGTAACTATCTGTACGAGTTAGAGCGGGTCAGTAAGCGGCTAGATGAAACCACCTCATGGTTTGATATTACTCGAGAGCAACTTCAAGGAGCGTTGAGCCAAATTCACCGACAAGGTCTTAGCCCTCGTTCCATATCACTCACACTGTCTGCGGTAAAACAGTTCTGTGACTTCCTGCTCAAAGAGGGAGCTATTCAGGCTAACCCGGCAATGAGTCTGAGTGCTCCAAAGCAAAATAAACCCCTGCCTAAAAATATGGATCTTGATTCCGTCACTCATCTGTTGGAGATAGAGGGTGATGATCCATTGAGTGTGCGTGATAAAGCTATCATGGAGCTCTTTTACTCTTCAGGATTACGTCTGGCGGAGCTTGCTGCCTTGGATGTAAAGGATATCAGCTTCAGTGAGAGACAGGTAAAGGTGATGGGGAAGGGGAGCAAGGAGCGAATAGTCCCTGTCGGTAATATGGCGATGAATGCTATCGAGTGCTGGTTAACGTGTAAAAGTGGGATTGTCTGTGAAGGTGATGCCCTGTTTGTGACTGGAAAAGGTAAGCGATTAGCACATCGAAGTATTCAGGCCAGACTGGCTAAGTGGGGGCAGGAACAGGCCCTTAATATGCGCGTTTACCCCCATAAACTCAGACACTCTTTTGCAACACATATGCTTGAATCCAGCGCCGATCTCAGGGCTGTTCAGGAGTTACTCGGACATGCCAATTTATCTACGACACAGATATACACTAGCTTAGACTTTCAACATTTAGCGAAAGTCTATGATGGCGCACATCCGCGAGCTAAAGTTAAAACTAAAGCGACAGCGAAAGCAGGAAAAAACTGATGGTTCACTCTTATATAAGGACACGAGATTTTCGTGCAATTAGCTTCGACCTCGATGATACCTTATACGATAACCGTCCTGTCCTAAAACGGGCCGAGGCATCATTAATGGCATTTCTCTACCGGGAATACGGTAAGTCTTGTCGGTGGGAAAGGGCGGACTGGATAGCGTTAAAAACCTCTTTGCTTCAACAGCATCCTGAACTCACTCACGATACCACTGTCGCAAGACTCATCATGTTAGAGCAAGGATTACTTGGCTTTGGTTATTCGAGAGCCGATGCCCAGACGGGGGCAAAAGCGGGGCTCGAACACTTTTTGAAAGAGCGATCTAACTTTTCTGTATCCAGACCTGTTATCAGTTTGCTTGAGAAGTTGGGTCAGAGGCACCCCTTGATAGGGTTGACCAATGGGAATGTCGATGCTGCCAAGATAGGTTTGGACTCGGTTTTTCAGTTCACACTCCACCCTGGAGACGGGACAAGAAAGAAACCCTATCCGGATATGTTCTACACCGCCTGTCGAAGACTTAATATTGCTCATCAGACCTTACTTCACGTGGGTGATAGCTATTTTAACGATGTTCAGGGAGCGAGAAGAGCCGGGTGCCAATCCATATGGCTTAATCCTGCATATGACAGAACTCGGGTCGATAAAGGCGCGGGTATGTTGCCCCATATAGAGATCGGCGATATATCTGAGTTGTCAGCACTTCTTTCCTAAGTTTTCAATCGCTTGATATGCATCAAGTGATGCTTGGGTGATGCAGTGTATCTTGCAACCTATCTTCAAAGTGATTAATCAAGGATAGGATTGTTGTCATGATACGTTTAGCTGTTTTAGTTTTTGTTATCCTCTTTACATCACTACCGATACAGGCTCATGAGCTTCATTCTTCAGGTGGTTTTATCACGGGTTTTAATCATCCTGTTCTGGGCTTCGATCATCTGTTAGCCATGTTGTGCGTGGGGATTTTAAGTACCCAACTCGGTGGGAAGGCTATCTGGACCGTACCCAGCGCATTCGTCATATTCATGCTTGTTGGTGGTATTCTGGGCTTACTCTCAATCCCGGTTCCCTTCGTAGAAGTGGGGATCGCAATCTCGGTGTTATTGCTAGGGTTAGCCTTAGCAATCGACAAAAAGCTGCCTCAGTTATTGGTTATGGTATTTGTTGGCGTATTTGCTATTTTTCATGGTCATGCCCACGGTGTTGAGATGCCACAGTTGGCAAATCCGGTACTCTATGCATTTGGATTTATCAGTGGCACAGCGACGATACATATTGTCGGGGTGTTCCTAGGCATGGGTATGCAGCGTGTCAGTACGCAGCATCGCTTGATGCGGGTGTCGGGTGGTTTTATCGCGCTTATCGGTGGTTATCTTCTGATTGGATAATAGTATTGAGTTAGTTTCGAATAGATTAGAGTGACTAAA
>SDWK01000168.1 GCA_004195335.1 Shewanella sp. | reverse complement strand
GGTTATTAAGGTAAGCTTATAAGTCAGTATTAGATATCCATTTACAGTTATTTATATTTTTGGCCGCAACTCTTGAAGATAAGTGTTGAAGATAAGTATTGAAGAGGAGTCTTGAAGATAGCTATTGAAGGTAAGAGTATTCGGTCATTGATTTCTACAGACCCAGCCTGACACTCTATTATCAGTTTGTTATTCATTAGTGGGTCAATTTGTCCTGATAGCCGATTTAACCTGAAAGTTGCCGACGCAGGTGGCAAAAAACAGATAAACTGCTTGCTCCTAAGGCGTTAATAGCAATAATTGCCCACCTTACCAAATGATCTTCTGTCACTGCTAATTCAGCATCCATTTAACTGCTTGGAATTATTATGATGTTTAAAACCTGCTCTGTTCGCTTTATGGCGATTTTTACCTTGCTCGTGTCGAGTCCACTTATTGCCGATGAACTTTCCGCTTTCGATAAGATGAGTGGCCAGCTGAATATTGCTGGTGGTACCGCACATATTCCTGTGATGAAAAAGGCTGCACGTGAGATCATGGGGCATAACCCTGATATTCGTATCACCATCGCAGGTGGCGGATCGGGCGTCGGCGTCCAACAAGTCGCTAACGGGCTCGTGGATATCGGTAATGCCGGCCGCGCCTTAAAAAACAAGGAGATGAATTTAGGCCTAAATTCGTTTGCCTTCGCTATCGATGGTGTCGCCGTAATTATTCATCCACAAAACCCTGTCGCTGATCTTAACCAGCAGCAGATCATCGCTATTTATCAGGGAAAAATTACCAACTGGCAAGAGGTCGGTGGTCAAGACAGACAAATACATCTCTTTAGCCGCGATGAAGCGAGTGGTACCCGTTCGGTATTTAGCAAGAAACTGTTAAAAGGTGCGCCACTTGCTGCTAACGCTAACATAGTGCCATCCAATGGTGCGATGAAAACCGCTGTGTCACAGGACATGGGCGCTATCGGTTACTCTAGCGTGGGTTACATCGATAACATGGTAAAAGCGCCAACGTATAACCATATTATGCCCACTCAAGAGGCTTGTGCTTCAGGGGAATACCCAGTGGTTCGTCGCTTATATATGAATACCAAGGGAGTGCCAAACGCTCTGACGCAGGCCTTCATTGATTACATCTATAGCAAGCAAGGTGCAAAGCATATCCAGGCATCGGGTTATATACCAATCTCACTAAATAGGTGATCAGTTCAGAGCCTCTCAGGCCTTTCAATTCAAGGCGTATTGATGAAGAAATGGTTATTCCCTTTTAAGTTAATACAACACAGAAGTGGAATGTCTGAGAGGCTCACATAGTGCGGGTTTCAAAGCCCTTTATGCAGCGTTAGATGCTTTCGAAATAGAATAACTATTAGCTTCAAGCATCCGCCTTGTCTACAGAGCTTTGAACTCCCGCTGAAATATCACATATTTAGTAGGATTGGTATTACGCTTGATGCAAAGCCATAACCACACTCTCAAGCACGGACCTAGAGGTCTGTTGACTGATGCGCTCGATGCAAAACCATAACCATACGCTCAAGCAAAACAGTTGGATGCAAGGTTTGCTGATGACCTTAGTGGTCACCAGCGGTCTGCTGCTGTTTTCTGTTTTTTGTTTCTTAATTTGGTTTTCTCTACCGGTTTTTTTGACTGAAACCAGTCCTGTTTTTAGTCTGCAATGGCAACCTGAACAGGGTCATTTTGGCATTTTGGCCATGGTCTTTGGCACCCTGTCACTGGCTCTGATTTCGACATCGGTTGCCTTTGTGATTGCCATAGGCCTCAATAGCTTCTGTTTGTTATCACACCAGCGTTGGCTGGTCGTAATAGTACAATCCTTACTTAAATTTATGGCGGCGATACCGACCGTAGTTTATGGATTAGCCGCCCTTTTTCTTCTATTACCCCTTCTGCGTAATGGCCTGCAACTCGGTTCCGGTTACAGCCTGTTTGCTGCTGTCTGTATGCTGATATTGCTCATTTTGCCTGTTATCTGTGTCATGCTAGATAACATTACCACGCCGTTATGGCAGCAATATGCTCTGGGTGCTCAGGCGCTGGGCTTTAGCCCTGAGCAAACATATATGCACGTTATTTTGCCTCATTGCAAAGTCAACATATGCGGTGCGGCGTTACTCGGATTTAACCGGGCAATCGGGGATACCATGCTTCCTTTGATGTTGGCAGGCAATGCGACGCAACTGCCTTCGGGAGTCTTCGATGCCATTCGTAGCCTGACTGCGCATATCGCCTTAGTGATCGCCACGGATCAAGGCAGTGAAGCGTATAATTCTCTGTTTGCTGCGGGAATACTGCTGTTAATGTGTAGCGCAAGCATCTGCTTGTTGTCGCGAGCTCTGGTGGGGCGACATTCCAAGGTTCAGGCATCATGAGTAGTTATATCGCTTATTGGGGCAGACTCTGCGCCTTTCTGTTAATAAGTATCATGCTGATTCTAATTGGTTTCATCTTGTTTAAGGGATTGCCTACATTAGATCTGCAACTCTTTTTCGGTGATACAGAACCATTGGCCGCAATGATGGGGCAGCGGCCAGTATGGGAGGGAATATGGCCCGCTTGTGTCGGCACTCTCACCGTTGTGTTATGTGCGGTATCTTTGGCTTCGGTGCCGGGAATTGCCAGTGGTATTTGGCTTGCGAGTGCGCCGGACAAACCCGCTCAGAAAGTATTTAGTCTGGCTGTCGATATTCTTGCCGGGATCCCATCTATTTTAATGGGGCTGTTTGGTTTTAGTCTGATTTTACTTCTGCGGGGAAGTTTATTTCCTCATGCCAATGCCAGTCTATTACTTGCATCGCTCTGTTTAGCCCTGCTGATTTTGCCTTATATCGCCTGTGCAACACAAAATGCCCTAAGCAGTTTGCCAAAACAGTTGTCGGTGACAGGAGCCGCCTTAGGTATGACCCAATGGCAAATTACCTATCGTCTGCTATTGCCGCAAGCCAGCTCAGGAATAATGAGTGGACTCATGCTGGCGATAGGTAGGGCGGCTGAAGATACCGCCGTGATCATGTTGACCGGTGCCGTGGCAAATGCGGGCTTGCCCGGCGGATTACTGCAGCGATTCGAAGCTCTGCCATTCACGATTTTTTATTACAGTGCCCAGTATCAATCACAACAAGAGTTGAATATGGCATTTGGCGCGGCGTTAGTCCTGCTCGCTCTTACGAGTATGATTTTTACCCTGCTTGCCGCTATTGTCAGGCGTCGTAACAGCAATATATTCGGGCCAGTAACAAATCTGGAAAAGGAGCGTATGTGTTAGATATTTTAGATGGCTCCCGAGGAGATATTGTCGGTAAGCTTGAAAATGTTAGTATTCAATTTGCCGATAAAATGATCCTCAAAGAGGTGAACTTACAACTCGTCAAGGGACAGTTGCACATGTTGGTCGGCCCATCGGGGTGTGGAAAAACAACCCTGTTGCGTGCCTTGAACCGGCTCAATGATTGCTTCGATAAGCATGATATGAGTGGCAGTATTTGTCTGAAATTGTCCGAGGGTGAGGTCGATGTTAATTTGCTTTCGCATAAGCACTTGCCTCTGCTGCGCCGAAAGGTCGGTATGGTATTCCAAATTCCTAACCTCTTGCCGGGTAGTATCATTGAAAACCTGCTTTTGCCACTAAAGGTTGTAGCGGGGTTAAATTCAACGCAGGCTTTTGCACGCTGTGAGAAGGTGTTAGTGCAGGTAAGGTTATGGGATGAAATCAAGGATAGGCTTAATAATGATGCCTCCTTACTGTCCGGCGGTCAGCAACAACGGTTATGTTTGGCCAGAACCTTAGCGCTCGAGCCTGAGATACTGTTATTAGATGAGCCGACGGCTTCTCTCGACCCACAAAATACCGAGGTGATAGAGGAGTTATTGGAGTCATTGAAGC
>SDWK01000502.1 GCA_004195335.1 Shewanella sp. | reverse complement strand
TAAGCTGACTTTCTTTTGCTTGTTGATATATCTGTTGATTCTTTTGATCCGGATCATTGTATTTTTTGCTTCAGCCACTGTACTGAGATCGTTTTTTAAAGGGGCGGGAAAATGGCTTTTTGTTCGCGTTCAATCGATCACAGACAAGGAATAGAGCTTATTTTACTCGAGATATTTTCGAGGGGTACGAGCTACCGAGAAAGGGTAAGGTTAGCGTTATCCTGAAACCATCACAGAATAGATTCTGGCCAAAAGCCTGCCGGAATGACCGTGTACGCACGCTAGAATAATGGAAATATAACGCGTCAAAGTGATGAGATTATCAACGTCAGAGTGATAAGACTCTCGTCATCTTTAACTTGTTTCAGAATCCAACTTTTGGCCTAAGTGGGTAAATTCAGGATCGCAAAGGCTGGAGGATATTTTAGATCCTAGAAGCTAGGATCTAAAATTAGCGCAGCGCCATCTTTGCCAGAGTCCTCGCTTCTAGAACCTCGGATCTTCTTAAAATTATTTCCCAATACAGAATGAGCTGAAGATCTTTCCGAGTAGATCGTCTGAGGTAAACTTACCTGTGATCTCCGACAGCGCGATTTGAGTCATACGCAGCTCTTCGGCTAGCAATTCACCGGCTTGATACACTTCTAACTGTTCTTTACCTATCATCAGGTGGCTAATGGCCAGCTCTAAGGCCTCTAAATGACGACGTCGTGCGATAAAGCCACCTTCAAGGTTACTTTGGTAGCCCATCAGGGATTTTAAGTGCTGTTGTAACTCCTCGACGCCTAAACCCGTTTTGGCCGATATTCTAAATACATTGTGGCCATGGTCTTGAGTGACGGTGAGCGCTTCACCTGTGATATCTGCCTTGTTACGGACAACGGTGATGCCTAACTTCTTAGGTAGTCGGTCGATAAAGTCTGGCCATATTTCGTGGGGGTCGACCGCGTCGGTAGTGGTGCCATCGACCATAAACAAAACCTGATCTGCGGTTTCTATTTCAGCCCAGGCGCGCTCGATGCCAATCTTCTCGACGGTGTCAGTGGTATCACGAAGCCCTGCGGTATCTATGATGTGCAGTGGCATGCCATCGAGATGGATATGTTCACGCAGTATGTCTCGGGTGGTGCCGGCTATTTCGGTGACAATCGCGGACTCTTTACCCGCCAGTGCGTTGAGCAGGCTGGATTTACCGGCATTAGGACGCCCCGCAATCACCACTTTCATCCCTTCCCGGATAATGGCACCTTGCTTGGCACTGGCTTGGACTGAGTCCAGTTTAGTGATGATGCGATAAAGCGAGCCGGCAATTTTTCCATCGGAGAGGAAGTCCACCTCTTCGTCGGGGAAATCGATAGCGGCCTCGACGTATAGACGCAGGTTAGTGACCTGATCGACAAGTTCGTGTACTTGAGTCGAGAATTCACCTTGCAAAGAGTTTAGGGCGCTTTTAGCGGCTTGTTCGCTGGTGGCATCGATCAGATCGGCAATGGCTTCGGCCTGAGTCAGGTCAAGCTTGTCGTTCATGAAAGCCTGTTCGCTGAATTCGCCGGGTTTGGCGATGCGGATCCCTTCAACTTCCATCACGCGTTTGATCAACATATCGAGGACTATCTGGCCGCCATGGCCCTGAAGCTCGAGTACATCTTCACCGGTAAAGGAGTTGGGTCCCTTAAAATAGAGGGCAATCCCTTGATCGATTACTTCATCTTTACCATTTTTAAAGTCACAGTAATCGGCATAGCGGGTCTTTGGTATATGCCCAAGGACTGCCATCGCCACTTCGCAGGCTTGATCGCCTGAGATACGAATGATACCCACACCACCACGCCCTGGGGCCGTTGCTTGTGCCACGATAGTATCTGTTGTCATTACTGTGTCCTAGTTTGAATATGGAAAGCTAATTGGAAAAGACTGAGTCTTATATAAAACAAAAAAGCGGTCAATACTAAGTATTAACCGCTTTTTCTTAGTTGGAGCTAAAGGCTATTTTAAGCCTTTCTTCGCCAGACCTGCATAGATAATCTTCTGCTGCGTAATAGCAACTAAGTTACCGACTAACCAGTAAAGTACCAGACCTGCCGGGAACCAAAGGAAGAATACGGTAAATACTACAGGCATCCACTGCATCATCTTAGCTTGCATTGGGTCCATCGTCGGTGCCATAGGCTGCATTTTCTGCATCACAAACATCGAGATACCCATTAGGATTGGCATCACATAGTATGGATCTTGTACCGAAAGGTCGGTGATCCACAACATGAATGGTGCATGACGCAATTCAACACTTTCGAGTAGTACCCAGTAAAGTGCGATGAAGATTGGCATCTGTAACAAGATAGGAAGACAGCCACCCATAGGGTTCACTTTCTCTTTCTTGTACAGTTCCATCATCGCCTGACCCATCTTCTGGCGGTCATCACCTAAGCGCTCTTTCATCTCTGTAAGCTTAGGCTGTAGATTACGCATCTTAGCCATAGAGGTGTACTGAGCTTTCGTTAGTGGGAATAACATTCCACGAACGGTTAGCGTGATAAGAATAATCGCAATACCCCAGTTAGTGACTAATGACTGGAAGAACATCAGTAACTTGTAGATAGGTACAGCTAACCACCAAAGGAAACCGTAATCGACTACCAGGTTAAGTGATTCAGAGATGGCCGATAGGGCTTCTTGATTCTTAGGACCAACATAAAACTGAGAGGTGATCGTTTCAGTTGCACCCGGTGCCACATCATAGACGGCTCCACGGAAACCGATATTGGCTTGTCCGCCGGCGCTGATGCTGGAGAAGATAATATTCTGATCGTCTGCTGGTGGTATCCAAGCAGAAACAAAGTAGTGTTGAAGCATTGCTGCCCAACCACCTATTGTTTTATTGTCCAGGTTCTTATCAGCCATATCATCGAAGCTGTACTTCTCATAGCGAGTATCGGCTGTAGAGAAAGCGCCGCCACGGTAAGTCGGCATCATCATGCTGCTTTCGCTTTGCTTAATGCTGTGCTTAATCTGACCGTACATCTGCACTTGCAGCTGTTCGGCTGTGGTGTTGTCGATGACATAATCGACATCCACTTTAAATTGACCACGATGGAAGACAAACATCTTAGTGTAAGTCGCACCATTGTCGGCAACGAAAGTAAGCGGAACTTCTAAGGTATCCTGGCCAGAGGCTAAGGTATATTCGCGTGAAGCACTGTCGAAGTGTGCACGGCCTTTAGCGCTGCTGTCGATACCGTTACGACCGATAAGACCACTTTGAGCAATGTAGTTTATATCTTTCGTTTGCTCTAAAAGAACAAATGGCTCTTCTTTATCCAGCTCAAGTTTGTGTTCAACGAGTGCTGAATAAACCATATCACCACCAATAGGGTTAATCTTAATGATTAACTGATCGGTGTTCACTGTGATGAGTTCTTTAGAAGCAACAACTACAGCAGAAAGTGCTGAGTCGGCATCTGGAACGTCAGAGCTGTGAGAATCTGAAGTAGACGAAATAACTGATGATGATTCAGTCGCTACTGGTTGTGGGGCTTGATCAACCTGCCACTGTTGCCATAGCAAAAAGCTGACAAAAAGCAGACCGATAAGCAATATATTGCGTTGAGATTCCATAGCCTATTTATTACACCTGTGTTTTTTTTGGGGGACGGGGTCGATTCCGCCCGGATGCAAAGGGTGACATTTTAATATGCGTCTTGCTGCAAGCCAACTGCCTTTTGCAAATCCGTGCAAACGAATTGCTTCAATTGCGTATGTAGAACAAGTTGGATGAAAGCGGCACTTATTAGCCCCTAAAAAGGGGCTGATGAAGATTTGGTAGCCACGAATTAACGTGGTCGCTAGCCATTGTAACGGCGATTGATTTTTCGCCATAGCTTTTCTACCAATTTATGGAGATCTGTATTGTCCATCTCTACCACGCCATTTCTGACGAGTACGACTATATCGATAGGAGGCAATTCGTGCTGATGCAAACGAAAGTTATCTCTGATGATACGTTTAATTCTGTTTCGCTGATGGGCTTTCTTTACAAAACGCTTTGCAACAGTCAATCCTAATCGAGGATGTTGTTCAGAGTTAGGAATAGCAAGTAAGGTTATTTCAGCCGAAGAAGCTTTGATGGGTTTTGTGAATACAGATTTGAATTGCGCGGGAGTTAACAAACGTAACTCCCGCGTAAAGGTGTAGCTAGTCACTTGCATTTCTACGATTAAGCAGAAAGACGAGCGCGACCTTTAGCACGACGACGAGCTAGGACCTTGCGGCCTCCAACTGTAGCCATACGAGCGCGGAATCCGTGAGAACGCTTACGCTTTAGGTTGCTTGGTTGAAAAGTACGTTTACTCATTGTGGCAATCCGTCTTTGTGTTAGTTAACAAACCTTACCATCAAGAAATTGAGGCAAGGGCAAAAAAGAGGCCGAATTGTAATCACTTTAGCCATGCCAGTCAATAAGCAAAAGCATCAAGTGATAAAATTATGGCCAATTAATTCTATCTCAGGTTGTCCAAAGGCACCATAATATGTGGATAACTCTGTGCATGACCACTACATCTTGTGGATCCAGTGATCTTAAACCTGATCTGAATTTAGTAATTATAGATCAATCTGGATCGCTTAATAAAGCTGGATTTGTCGCTTTTTTAAAATAATTAGATCGCGGCCGATCCTTTTGGATCGACATATACAATGAAAGATGATCCATCTGGGGATAAAATTATGATAACGATAGCGATCCAAGGGTTCTCCCTATAGAATAGCTCTCTTTGTGTGATCTTTTGGGGATAAGTACGTGGCGGTTTCACTTTGGCAGCAATGTATCGGACGACTACAAGATGAGCTCTCTGCTCAGCAATTTAGTATGTGGATTAGACCGTTACAAGCTCAAATGGATGGAGATACATTAGTTCTCTATGCTCCGAACCGTTTCGTTCTCGATTGGGTAAGAGATAAATACATCAACATCATTAATCAGTTTTTTACTGAACAGATGGGAAGTGATGCACCTAAATTACGCTTCGATATAGGCAGTCGCCCTGCCGCGCCACGACCACTGCAGGCCACTGCTGCGGTAGAAAGGCCAAAGTTCGAGCGAAATACTCGACCGGCTAAGACGGCATTTAATGTCAATTCGCCAGAGCCAGCTATCGCCGCCGCTAATCACAGAAGCAATATCAATCCGTCATATCAGTTTGAAAACTTCGTAGAAGGTAAGTCTAACCAACTGGGTAAAGCGGCTGCAATGCAAGTGGCTGAAAATCCGGGTGGCGCTTATAACCCACTCTTCCTATATGGTGGTACCGGTTTAGGTAAGACTCACCTGTTACATGCAGTGGGTAATGGCATTATCAAGAACAATCCTAATGCCAAAGTCGTCTATATGCATTCTGAACGCTTCGTTCAAGACATGGTTAAGGCATTACAGAATAATGCGATCGAAGAATTTAAGCGTTACTATCGTAGCGTCGATGCATTGTTTATCGATGATATTCAATTCTTTGCTAACAAAGACAGATCCCAGGAAGAATTTTTCCATACCTTTAATGCACTATTGGAAGGTAATCATCAGATCATCTTAACGTCGGATAAATATCCTAAAGAGATCGATGGTGTCGAAGACAGACTTAAATCTCGTTTCGGTTGGGGCCTCACGGTTGCGATCGAGCCGCCAGAGTTAGAGACCCGAGTGGCTATTTTGATGCGTAAGGCTCAGGAGAGCGGTATCAATTTACCCGATGAAGTGGCTTTCTTTATTGCCAAGCGCTTACGTTCTAACGTTCGAGAGCTTGAGGGGGCATTGAATCGTGTTATTGCGAATGCTAACTTCACCGGACGTCCGATTACTATCGACTTTGTGCGCGAAGCCTTAAGAGATCTCTTGGCACTACAAGAAAAATTGGTCACTATAGATAATATTCAGAAAACAGTTGCTGAATATTACAAGATCAAGATGGCTGACATGCTTTCTAAGCGACGTTCGCGTAGTGTTGCCAGACCACGTCAAGTGGCGATGGCACTCTCTAAAGAGTTAACTAACCATAGTTTGCCCGAAATTGGGGATGCCTTTGGTGGTCGTGACCATACAACTGTGCTGCACGCTTGTCGTAAAATTGCGCAGTTGAGAGAAGAAAATCATGACACGAAAGAAGATTATGCTAACTTGATCCGTACGCTATCTTCATAAATCTGGGAAATTGAAACTGATGAAATTTTCAATTGATAGGGATGCCCTATTAAAGCCGTTGCAACTTGTCAGTGGAGCGGTGGAGAGACGACATAACTTGCCAATATTGGCAAACCTCTTAGTTGAAGTGAGTGGTCACTCACTTAAGATGACCGGTACCGATTTAGAAGTCGAATTGGTGGGTCAAGTTCAGTTAGAGGGTGACGTTCAGGAAGGACGTACCACGATACCGGCGAAAAAATTTCTCGATATTGTTAAATCATTACCCGATCAGGTAGAGCTTAAAATCGAGCAACAGGAAAATCGCCTGTTACTCCGCTCTGGTCGTAGTCGCTTTACTCTGGCAACACTCCCAGCCGAAGAATATCCAAATGTCGAGGCCTTCCAGGCCGATATTGAATTTACGATAAAGCAAGGCACACTCAAATCACTCATCGACGCGACTCAGTTCTCGATGGCCAATCAGGATGTTCGTTACTACTTGAACGGCTTATTGCTCGAGACTGAAGGCAATGTGCTTCGTGCTATCGCTACCGATGGACACCGATTGGCATTAAGTCATCGTATGATCGAAGTTTCACTGCCCGAGAAGCAGGTGATCGTGCCCCGCAAGGGCGTGGTAGAGCTGCAACGCTTGTTCGAAGGCGAAGATTTAGATATCACTATCGCTATCGGCGATAATGCTATTCGTGCAACGACTCGCAGTGCTGTATTTACCAGTAAGCTGGTCGATGGTCGTTTCCCTGATTATCGTCGAGTATTGCCTAAAGGTGGCGATAAAATCGTTATAGCGAGCCGTAACCACCTTAAACAGGCATTGCTGCGTGCATCTATTCTTTCAAATGAAAAGTTTCGTGGCGTACGGGTTCAACTTGAAAATAATCTGATCAAGATCACCGCCAATAACCCGGAGCAGGAAGAAGCGGAAGAGATCTTAGATGTAGAATACGAAAACACCCCGCTTGAGATAGGATTTAACGTCAGCTATCTACTGGATGTACTGAATAACCTTCAATCTGATGATGTGCGTATTACGCTTATTGATGGTAATTCGAGTGCCCTGATAGAGAACCATATAGAAGAAAATTCTATGTACGTCGTTATGCCGATGAGACTGTAGCGCTTTGTTTTAGAATACATCGATGACTTACCCATTAAAAGACTGTTTATTCAGTCTTTTTTTATTTTAACGCCCAAGTGATTTTTGCGGTGTAAATCGGGCGTTTACCGACGCTTTGATGTGGCTTGAGGATGTGCTAATCTTCTTGGCTATTTTAATTTTTCTCATACTGATTTTATAGCATGACCCTGATTTTGGTTGTTAATTGAGTACTAAATGAGCCTGACACGTCTTCATATCGAAACATTTCGAAATATCAGTTCTGCTCAACTGCATCCTGGTGACGGTTTAAACCTCATTTATGGTCAAAATGGTAGTGGCAAGACCAGTATTCTTGAGGCTATCTATTTTTTGGGTATGGGGCGTTCATTTAGAAGTCACTTGTCTCAACGAGTGATCCAGCACAATGATGACAAGTTAACCCTGTTTGCCAATTTAAGCTTGCGTGAGCGGGAGAGTAGAATCGGTTTACGTCGGTTCCGAAATGGCGAAACTGAAGTCAAAATTGATGGCGATAGAATAAAGCGTTTGTCGACCTTAGCCGAGACTTTACCTATCCAGGTGATCACGCCTGAGAGTTTTTCTTTGCTGTTTGAAGGACCCAAATCGAGACGCCAGTTTATCGATTGGGGGGCGTTTCATAGTGACAAAAGTTTTCATTCGGCATGGGCTAATGTTAAGCGAATTTTAAAACAACGAAATCAACTACTTAAAAATCAAAATTCCTATGGTCAAATTCAGTTTTGGGATAAGGAACTGGTTCGGTATTCTGAACTGGTTACAGAGATACGTAGGCAATATGTAGACTCGTTAAATGAACAACTTAAGGGTATAATCGGAGAGTTTTTACCTCAGGTTGAAGTGAAAGTTTCTTTTACGCGAGGTTGGGACAGTAAAACTGAATTTGGACAGTTGCTCGAGACGCAATATCTTAGAGATGTTGCGGCGGGCAATACTAGCAGTGGCCCCCATAAAGCCGATTTACGATTACGTGTTGGCACCTTGCCCGTACAAGATGCGTTATCTCGGGGGCAATTGAAATTGTTAGTCTGTGCACTGCGTATTGCACAGGGAAAGTTGTTAAAACAACAAACAGATAAAAATAGCATTTATCTGGTGGATGATCTTCCATCGGAGTTGGATGCAAAGCATAGGCAGCTATTGTTGCAGCAGTTAATGGATACCGGCGCGCAAGTTTTTGTGACCGCAATCGATCCTGCAGCGATAGTCGATTCGTTAGCCACGCCGCCAAGTAAGATGTTCCATGTGGAACAGGGGTGTGTAACGGTAATAGATAAACCGACGAGAGAATAATATGTCAGAGAATAGTTACGATTCTTCGAGCATCAAGGTCCTAAAAGGTCTTGATGCCGTACGTAAGAGACCAGGAATGTATATCGGTGATACCGACGATGGTACTGGTCTTCACCACATGGTATTCGAAGTGGTCGATAACTCTATCGATGAAGCTTTAGCGGGCCATTGTAACGACGTTATCATCACTATCCATTCAGACGGTTCTGTGTCGGTTAAAGATGATGGACGTGGTATCCCTGTTGCCATTCACCCTGAAGAGGGTATTTCGGCTGCAGAAGTGATCATGACGGTACTGCATGCTGGCGGTAAGTTCGATGATAACTCCTATAAAGTCTCTGGTGGCCTTCACGGTGTAGGTGTTTCGGTTGTAAACGCTCTATCTCGCAAGCTGCAGTTGACCGTTCGTCGTGACGGTAAGCTTTATGAGCAATTTTACACTCACGGTGAACCAGATGCGCCGATTAAAGAGATTGGCGATTCAACTAATACAGGTACAGAGCTACGATTCTGGCCGAGCACCGATACCTTCACCAATGTACTGTTTCATTTCGAAATACTTGCTAAGCGTGTCCGTGAACTCTCTTTCCTAAACTCAGGTGTAGGTATTCGCTTAATTGATGAGCGTGATAATAAAGATGAGTTTTTCAAGTATGAAGGTGGCATCAGTGCTTTTGTTGATTATTTAAATCTTAACAAGACACCAGTAAACAAAGAAGTTTTCCATTTTATCCATGAGCGTGACGACGGTATTACCGTTGAAGTGGCTATGCAGTGGAACGATGGCTTCCAAGAAAATATCTTCTGTTTCACCAACAACATTCCTCAGCGCGATGGTGGTACTCACCTAGCGGGTTTCCGTGGTGCGTTAACGCGTAACCTGAACAACTACATGGAAAAAGAGGGTTATAACAAGAAGGGTAAAACCAGTGCAACCGGCGATGATGCCCGTGAAGGTTTAACCGCTGTTATTTCTGTTAAGGTTCCGGATCCTAAGTTCAGTTCACAGACCAAAGATAAATTGGTATCGAGTGAAGTGAAAACTGCCGTTGAGCAGACAATGGGCGAACAGTTAGCTGATTACCTGATTGAACATCCAAACGAAGCTAAGTTGATTGTCGGTAAGATTATCGATGCATCTCGTGCTCGTGAAGCGGCGCGTAAAGCCCGTGAGCTGACTCGTCGTAAAGGCGCGTTGGATTTAGGTGGTTTGCCAGGTAAGCTTGCCGATTGCCAAGAGAAAGACCCTGCTCACTCAGAAATTTACATCGTGGAAGGAGACTCTGCTGGCGGTAGTGCCAAGCAGGGACGTAACCGTAAGAACCAAGCGATTCTGCCGTTGAAAGGTAAGATCTTAAACGTTGAGAAAGCGCGTTTCGATAAGATGTTGTCCTCTCAGGAAGTTGTCACCCTGATCACCGCATTAGGTTGTGGTATCGGCCGTGATGAATACAACCCAGATAAGACCCGTTACCATAACATCGTCATCATGACCGATGCCGATGTCGATGGATCACACATTCGTACTCTGCTACTGACGTTCTTCTTCCGTCAAATGCCTGAACTTATCGAGCGTGGTTACATTTATATTGCTCAACCGCCTCTATATAAAGTTAAAAAGGGTAAACAAGAGCAGTACCTTAAAGATGATCCAGCGTTAACTGAATACCTGACTAACCTAGCTTTGGACGGTGGTGAGATCCATCCTTCTGCCGATGCGCCGGCTATGTCTGGTGCTCCGCTTGAGAAGTTGGTTTATCAGTACCGTGAAGTTGAAGCCATCTTTGGTCGTCTAGAGCAGCGTTACCCTAGCTTGCTTACTGAGCGTATGCTGTATCACCCCGCTTTTACTCAAGACTTGCTAAGTGATGAAGCTAAAGTCAAACAGTGGTGTGATACCTTTGTTGCCGATCTGACTGAACGAGATTCTGGTGGCGTGCACTACAGTGCTGAAGCGTTCCTAGATCCTGAGCGTAAAGTGTATCTGCCTAAAGTGACGATTCGTAAGCATGGTATCGACACTAATTTCTTGTTCACTTATGACTTCCTGCATTCTCATGATTATGAGTTGATGACTAAGTTAGCCAATGCGTTGGAAGGACTCATCGAAGAGGGTGGTTTCGTTAAACGTGGTGAACGTATGAAGGAGATTACGACCTTCGTTGAGGCGCTTAATTGGCTAATGAACGATTCTAAACGTGGTCTTTATATTCAACGTTATAAGGGATTGGGTGAGATGAACCCTGAGCAGTTGTGGGAAACTACAATGGATCCTGAGTCTCGTCGTATGCTACAAGTGACCATTGAAGATGCCATTGGTGCGGACCAACTATTTACCTGTTTGATGGGTGATCATGTTGAGCCGCGTCGTGAATTTATCGAATCAAATGCGCTGAACGTAGCTAACTTGGATGTCTAATCGATAGACGTTTAAAGAAGTCACGAGTTTCTAGTCTCGAGTTACGAGATTAAAGCTAAAAAAAGAAGCCCTGGAGAAATCTGGGGCTTTTTTGTACATGGAAGTACTTATCCCTGAACGCAGGGATAGCGTTAGAAGGGATTTATGTCTGACCATTTATGTCATTCTTTACCGGCAAGAAGGACAGGGACGTATACAAATAGACGTTGTACATGGACCGCTTGTCTAATGAAAGTGATCCCTGAACGCAGGGATAGCGTTAGAAGGGATCTATGTCTGACCATTAATGTTCCTATGGATGGATCCTGAAACCCGTTCAGGATGACGAAAGTCGTAAGATGCTGGCGTTTACACCTCGTCACTCCAGCTTACACCCACAGTTATTCCTACCTGCTTTTGGCCGTAAACTATGACTTGTTTGCTTCGATTAGCCTTTCACTTATCAGTTTTGCGAATGCTAGGGCCTGCTCATTATCGCCATGCAGACAGATTGTGTCGGCTTTGATGATTAAAGGGGAATCATCTATGGTTGTCACCGGCTTATTTTCAATAATTTGTCGTACCTGTTGCCATGCAAGTTGAGGGGCATTTATCACTGCTCCATCTCTGCTACGGGGAGCGAGTGAGCCGTCATTGAGATAAGTGCGATCGGCAAACGCTTCTTCGATTACCGTGAGTCCATGTTGTCGGGCCAATTTAACCAAGGGACTCCCCGCTAAAATCATTAGCTTAAGCTCTGGGTCTATTCGTTTAATCACATCAATCAAAATAAGCCCTAAAACCTCATTCCTAGCCACTTCATTATATAAGGCTCCGTGAGGTTTCACGTGAAACATTTTCGCTCCCAGTTCATCACAGATGACTCTAAGTGCCATTATTTGTTGATAGATTGAGTCTGATAGCTGCTTGTCTGAAATATCTATGCTCTTACGTCCAAAATGGTGTCGATCGGGAAAGCTGGGATGAGCACCAACATTGACTCTGTTCTTAAGTGATAGAGCCACCGTCTTTCTCATGCTCAGGAGATCCCCCGCATGACCTCCACAGGCGATGTTTGCCGAGGTGATAAGCATCAATAGATCAGCATCAAATTTGCCGCCTTCACCAAGATCTGCGTTGAGATCTATGGGGTAACCTTTCGGATTTGATAACATGATGGACCTCAGTGATATTATTGAGCTACGAGCTACG
>SDWK01000952.1 GCA_004195335.1 Shewanella sp. | reverse complement strand
ATACCAAAATTGCCTCCGGGTACATGGGGCAGCTTGTTGAATGGACTGAAGTCGTTACCGAGGGAAAGGATCTCGAAGACTGTCGATCTATGCTTCGTGACGCCCTCAATGAAATGATACTTGCTTATAATGAACTTGGTAAAGAAATACCATTGGGCAACGCCCTCATTGAACAGCTCCCCGTAGAGGTTGAACATGTCGGTCAAGCGACGTGACTTAATACGCTATTTGGAAAAGAACGGTTTCTACCTGCTTAGAGAAGGTGGCAAACATACTATTTACACAAACGATAAAAGGGTAATTCCGGTAAAAAGGCACAGACAATTCGATAGAATCATCGCTAATGAACTCTGCAAACAGGCCAGACTAGATCCACTTCGGGTGTCAGTGATTTCCAACGGTGTGGATGCAAGATCCTTTCGGTTCAGTGCCGAGAAACGGAAAATGTTTCGACATCTCATTCAGTAGGGAAAAGCATCAAAGGCCTGTTAGGTTATGATGTGCTTAAACATTTCGTGTTAACCATAGATTATAAAACGGGCTATATGCATGTGGGGCTGCCCGAGGGATCTTAATGGCCACGGAATAAAGATTATCTGCGCTTCTGTATATTTACTGACGCATAACGAAACATATGGCTACCCTGTATTTTCTCTCTTTCCATACCATTACAACAGTAAAACCTAATTTATGCCTAAGCTTGTGGTAGGATCCTCGCCGGAAATTTAACTAAGCAATGAAATGGGTAATGTTGTGATGAGTAGAAAAATTGAATTATTGGCACCGGGTGGGGATGTCGATGCGATCAAAGCCGCGATTGTTGCCGGTGCAAACGCCGTCTACTGTGGCCTGGATACATTCAATGCCCGTAACCGGGCGACTAACCTCTCATTCGATGACTTAATGGGGATCATTGGGCTCGCACACCAATACGAGTGTGAAGTCTTCCTCACCATGAATATCGTGATCTTGGAGCAAGAGATCACCGGCTTAGTTAAGCTGCTCAATCAAATCGTTAATATCGGCATCGATGGCATTATCGTGCAGGATCTGGGAATATTTAATCTGGTCAAGAAACACTTCCCCAGTCTGGCCGTGCACGCATCGACCCAGCTTACTACCCACAACCCGGGGCAAATACGCTTTCTGGCCAAGATTGGCGCCACCCGAGCCAACCTGTCGCGTGAATTAAACCTCAGCGAGATTAAGAGTCTCACCACGCTCGCCCATGAGCATGACGTGCTCACCGAGGTCTTTGTCCATGGCGCGCTGTGTATCGCCTTCTCGGGCCAGTGTTATTCGAGCTCGGTCAGTGTCGGCAACTCAGGCAACCGCGGTCGATGCAGCCAAGCCTGTCGAGATGAATATGAGATCACCGCTGCGGGCAACAAGTTCCCATTGAACCTCAAAGATAACTCGGCCTATTTCGACCTGCCCGAATTGGTCGACGCCGGCGTCGACTCGCTGAAGATCGAGGGGCGCATTAAAGGCGCGCAATATGTCCACACCGTAGTAGATAGCTGGCGTAAACAGATAGATAAATTTGTCGAAACCGGCAAGTTGTTATCCGATAACACCACCCTTTATAAGGTATTTAACCGTGATTTCACCAACTCCTTCTTGAAGGGTGATCTCACCAAAAAAATGTTTATCGATAACCCCCGCGATAACAGCTTTAAGCATGCCAACGATAAACATAACGCCATCTCAGTGGTGCAGATCCAGGCGGTGCAAAAAGATCTTTCTGAACAGAAAAATGCCATCGGCGCGCGCGTGGTCGAAAAGATTCAGCATTTAAGCATCGCCAAGCCGCCATTAAACATCCGCTTTAGCGGACAAGCTGGCAAGCCGCTAGCGGTCAATGTCACCACTGATAAGCATGATTTTTGCGTAGAATCTGAAATGTCGCTTATTGCATCGGAGCAAGCGGCGGTAGATCAAAGTGCCATCGAAAAGCGCTTCAAGAGCCTGCAACAAGGCAAGTTCGCCTTGCAAGCATTCGATTTTAGCGGCCTCGACGCCGGCCTCAACATGCCATTTAAGGAGCTGACCCGAATTAAAAACCAGGTTGCCTTTTTATTGAATGACTCGGTGACAGTGATCCCGGCGGTCACCCCGCCTAAGCTGACAAAACATAGCAAGCTGTCAGACACGCCGACGCTATCGATATTGATAAGCGACGAGAAAGACCTGCACCTTGCTGATGTGACCGATGCCGACATCTACTTTAAATTGCCGGAAAGCTTTAAGAAAAACGACACTAAGTACATCGATATCTTGTTAAGAAATCCAAGACTGATCCCTTGGTTTCCCGCCGTACTCATAGGCAAAGACTATCTCGAAGCGGTCAAAATTCTTGAACAAGTCAAGCCAGCGCGAATCGTCACCAACAACACTGGGGTGGCATACAAGGCATTTGAGCTGAACATCAGCTGGATCGCCGGGCCTTTCCTGAATACGACCAACTCCTATGCGCTATTAACCCTGCAGGAAGAGCTCAATTGTGCCGGTGCGTTTATCTCCAACGAGATCAACCAAAATCAAATCAGAAATATCGCGCGGCCGGAAAACTTTAAGCTGTTATACAGCATCTACCATCCCATCCTGATGATGACCAGCAGACAGTGCTTCTTCCAACAGACCGTCGGCTGCAACAAACCCAGCATCGAAGATGGCTGTATGCTCAAGTGTGAAAAAGCCACCACCATCACCAATGTGAAAGGGATCTCTTTTGCCGTCGACAAGCAAAAAGGCGGTTATCCCAGCATCTATAACCATGAGCAGTTTTTGAATATGGATGTCATCGATGATTTCTCACACTTGTTTGATGAGTTCTTTATCGACTTGACCAATATCGGCTCGGGCTCCAAGGCGGAATTAAATAAGGTCCAGTTAATCCATCACTTTGAAAACCTAATCAAGGGTGACAGTGAAGCCAAAGCGCAGCTCGATACCATGGTGACAGTGTCGACCCATGCCCAGTACAGCCAAGGGCTGTGATCTTTGGCTAAGGGTACGGTTAAGAATAAGAATAAAGATAAGTAAGTAGCTAGGGTCAGAGGGAAAGTTTACTCTGACTCTACTTACTTGTTTAAAATAGAGGGCTAAATGGAAGGCTAAGTCGTCGTTGCTTAAGCGAAGCGGCGATTCACTCGACGACAATAACGTTGCTCAAAATTAAATGAACTCATTTTCATGGTGCGAATTGCATCGACCCAGCCAATAATCATGGGCACTAAAGTCCAACTAAACCCTAAATACAAACTGCCCATTCCGTATTGACCTAAATAGAACTTATGTACGCCTAATACGCCGAATAGAAAACCAAACCAGATCGTGAGTTTTTGATTTTTAATACGAACGTTCGGGTCGACTCCTGCGAGGGCTTCTAACCCTTGGGCGGCATGACATTCGGGACAGATGACCACATTAAGGCCGATCTTTTCGCTGCACTGTGAACATTGCGACTCTTTATGCTGTGAGAGTGGGCAGTCACTGTTTTTCATTGCAAACTCCAGTTGTCATACATAAGTCATATTGCTGATGACTTATTATGCGTACAAGTGTGCGCTGAAATATAGGTGCACAGTTCACAAAAGTAAAATAAAAGAGAATAAAAAAGCTTCACCCCGACATCAATCAAAGACAGGGCTGCACTCTCTTTTGTCTTTCCTTACTAGACTTTAACGATAAAAATATGGGTCAATGAAGGTAAACAACAACAAACAAAAATGCATAACAGCTGTATCTTTTCTACTGCTCTCGGCAATTTTGATACCGCTTCGATACCGCTTTAATACAGTTAGTAATAATCATCATCTAGCCTCAACCCGCATTTGGCTCTTATATTAGCCCTTACTTCAGCTCTTGAACCAATACTGGTATTAGCAGGCGCTTAAGTTGTTGTTACAACTATGA
>SDWK01000950.1 GCA_004195335.1 Shewanella sp. | reverse complement strand
TATTGGTATAGCTTTAAAAGCGCATGACCCAATGAGCTTTGAAATTTCTGACAGCGTGTTTTCCTTTGAGCCTTTTGCACTTGCCGTGAGGCGAAATGATGCAGACTTTCGCCTTGTTGCAGATCGCGTGATATCTCATCTTTACCGATCAAAAAAGATACTTGAAATTTACGACAAATGGATTGGCAAGTTTACCCGACAAAGGCTGCCCATATTCGATGCAATGATCAAACTTAATGCAACACCAGAGTGAGAATAGAAAGATCATAGACCATTGGATTGGCATATTAGGTATAAATAACTTTCTGAACCCTCTTTAACAGGAAGCCTGGGGACGCTCTTGACGAACTTGCCTTACCTGTGAGAACCAGGGGGGACGGTCTTCAATTTAGGTTTACATATCAAATTAGGAAAAAGGAGCGCTTAATGGAGCGGATACCCAATAAAATAAAACAATGGATCGAAGAAAAAAAAGACCCCAGAAGTGCCCACTGGCAAGGAGGGCTTGAGGAAATACTGAATGTTTTTTCCCCGCATATGGAACCCGGCAAATTGATTCCTGTTCAACCTCTGGAAGAAGACGACTTTCCTGTTTTTATGGCCGCCCTGGAGGCGGTTGATCTGAGTCCCAATCTTCATGCCGCTTTTTTACCGCCATCTATTGCCGGATCGGTTATTCCGCCTGAATCCGCGGACGAACTTCAGCGAATCGACAAGGGAAAGCCATCCTATAAAATTCTGATAGCCAGACCCGGCAAAGAACTAAGAATTTTATGTGCTGAAATATCAGAGCACGCCAAAAACACCGGGGTAGACATTTTCCAGTCCGGGGCTTTATTGGGAACCTATAATTATGATACCCACCAGGCGTGTATTGCCGATCTGACTAAAGTCATAAGGATGCATATTTGGGAAAAGGGACCATGGCGCCGGGATGATTATAAGAGGTACACTATTAACTGGTTTGAAAAAATAATGGATCTTGGCAAAGACACCGTTTCCGTCCGGGAAGATTTCTCTTTTCTACACAGCCCTACACTGATAAAAAGTAACAGAGTCGATGCTGTTTTTACGCTAATCTTTGAAATTTTGATTAAACGCTTCAGCGATCCCGACGATCAATTTAAGGATGATGTTTCGTCGATCCAAAATATCAAAAACAAGGACGACAGGGTTGCTCAATCCAATAAACTTGCCGAAAGAGGAATTCTTGAACTTCTGAGTCTGATGAGGGAATTGGAAATTGTAAATTTCGGTGAGTTTTCAAACACGGAGAACGAACGGTTTAAAAAAGAATTCTCCAGAACCATTCATAAAATTATCGACAGGGAACTTCAGGGACACGAAAGAAGGTGAAGAAATGCAGAACGTGGAATGGGAAATTAAAGGCGATAAACTAATTATTGAGATAGATTTGGCAAAGGACTTCGGACCCTCTAAATCTGGTAAAACAATCACAATCGCCAGTACAAGAGGTAATCAGAAGATTGATGGTACTAATGCTGTAATCGGTTTAAACGTTTATAAATATCCAGCATAAGGTTTTCTATAGAGTTTACATAAGAGTCTATCTTGAACCATTCTTTGACCAACCTGCATCTGATTCTCCGGTCAAAACTCATCTCAAGCCAGATCACGCTTTGTGCTTCCATGGTCATATCCCCCATCCGCCTATAAAGTTTCCAGTGTTATTATCCCAGATCCATGCCAGAAGGTTTAATGGGTGGGTTCAGGATTGTTGTGAAGTGGCATTGTCATTGAGTTAGAGGTTGATGCCTTATGTTCAGTGAAGCGTTAGATCAGATCTGATGTGCACATTAAACAATGCACCTCTGCACATGAGACCATTATTGAATCCCATGTCTTGGCATTTTGGTTGCGATGAAGCGATTTGTGTGCATTGACATTCATCCTTTAATCTTATATGCTTTTGATATGCTTGATATTTCAACAAGGCATTCGGAGAACCTACTTTAAACGGTAAAAGAACGGCACGAGATAAGGATTCTATCCATGTCAAACAACGAAGATGAACTTAATATATACGAAGTGAACTCTCTTTTGTTCCAAATAATTTCCTTTATGTCCGAAGCCGAACGGGGAAACCTTAAGTCCACATTAAGTTCTAAACTATCCCAAACCGGTCATGGAAAAGACCTGTCATCGTTAATTACCAGTATATCTGAAGCAAAAAGACGAGAACTTCTGAAAAAGCTGACCAATTGGTATCACTCCAAGCACCTAGAGTTAAGAAAGTTTCCTCGGAGACCTTTCTCGCCCACCGTCGAACTCTCAACCAACGGTTTAACATATATGTGTTTTATTCAAAATATAAGTAATGGCGGTGTTTTTATTCATACCGATTTCAGCATTAATATTGACCAGCAAATTACCATGACTTTCTCGCTCTCCAGAGCTGAAAAAGACATAAAAGTTAGTGGTAAGGTTGTTCGGGTCGATTCTCAAGGAATCGGTGTGAAATTCGATAAGCTTCTACCTGATATCTAAAACATCCTTTTGAAGTATAACCGTTAGAATCTTACCCTAAAAAAGTACGAAAAGAACGACAAGAAATATCGATGTCAAAACAACATCCAGAATGCCCACTGTATAATCACGATAATTGCAGAGAGTTTCATAACCCAAAGCTCTGTGCTGTTGTTCGGGAAGATAAAGCCTGTCTTAAGAAGTTACATGGCCCGGCAAAGAAGCCCAAGCAAGAAGGGTTCCTTCCCTAAATGATTGGAGAGGGTCATATGCATAAGATAAAACCAATTCTCATTACGCTGGCAATTATGTTGATAGCTTTAACATCTCTTCAAGGCATTGTTACAGCAGCACAGGTTAAGGGAATTCATAAAAATGGAAGGTTCGTTTTCATTGATGGTGGAACGAAAGACGGATTTGTAATGGGTGCTACAGTGTGTATTTACATGTCTCCAGGTAAAAAATTTACTTGTGGCCAAGTTCATAAAACTTCTGATTCCAAAGCCATGATAAGAATAAACAGAGAAAAGGCAATGCATATTAAGGATGGAATGGAAGCAAGACTAATAAATGAGGAAAGAAGGTAAAACGAATTTCAAAAACATAAAAAAGAGAGGAGAAAACTATAATGAAGAAGCTGAAAACAGATCTGAAAGCCATATTGAAAGCTCTCAATGGATTAGTTCAGAAGCTTGAAAAGTGGCAGAACAACTTGATCCTAAAGGCCTGGGGTCAAACTCTAATTCTTGATTAAAAGTGGCTGTCATGGGCAAACGTAGTATTTACCTGGGCAGGCTCAGCAATGGCCCTGCCTTATTTTTAGCCCAAAAAAAAATTGGCGGAAAATTCACTTTATATGAACGCAATCATTGTCAGCGATTTGCATATAGGATCTCACCATTTTTTGCATGAGGACTTCGAGTGTTTTCTCAATAATGTTTCTGAAGATAACGAACTCATCTTAAATGGGGATATTATAGACAACCCTTATGAAAATTTAAAGCCACCGCATCAGCGGATCCTTGACCTTATTGAGCATAAATCTTACCGTCAAAAGGTCGTTTGGATACGAGGTAACCATGATAATGGATATGTGCCAAAAGGGTTTGAGAAAGTCCACTTTACGCGTTTTTACAACTTAGGGCATCGACTATTGATTGCCCATGGAGACGATTTTGACGAGATCATGCCTAGAAACCAACCTTTCATCCAGGCTTTTAAACTGATGCATGATTTGAGGGTCAAATTTGGAGCAAGACCGGTGCATGTGGCCCAATATGCCAAGAAATGGGAGATTTTTTACAAGTTTCTCCGTAAAAATATAATGATAAATGCGGTGAATTGTGCCATGGAAAATAGATATGAAGCAGTCACCTGTGGCCATACTCACTACCCGGAGGATATATTTTTCAATGGTATTAGGTACATTAAC
>SDWK01000947.1 GCA_004195335.1 Shewanella sp. | reverse complement strand
GTAGTGACGTGCAGGTGTGTCATATTCGATGTGAGAAGTATTAATTGTAATACCGCGCTCACGCTCTTCTGGAGCGTTATCGATTTGTGCGAAATCTTTAATTTCACCACCGTAAGTCTTAGCTAATACTGCAGAGATAGCAGCAGTAAGCGTAGTTTTACCATGGTCAACGTGACCGATAGTACCAACGTTTACATGTGGTTTATTACGTTCAAATTTTTCTTTAGCCATGGTATTGCCCCAATCAGAGATCTTGGTTATTAAACCGGTACAACAAAAAATTCGATGCATTTAAAGGCATCGAATCGATTAATATTTTTTTGTGCATCTAGGAATTTTAACAGGTTGGCGCTGAAAGGGTAGAATTAAATAACCTAACCCCTTTTCAGGGGGCACTCATTATTGAGTGCATTCAGCGAATATTGGAGCGGATGGCGGGAATCGAACCCGCGTTATCAGCTTGGAAGGCTGGAGTAATACCATTATACGACATCCGCGCAACCTACTAAGGTTACCTAACTACTTAGAAAATGGTGGAGGGAGAAGGATTCGAACCTTCGAAGGCTGAGCCGTCAGATTTACAATCTGATCCCTTTGGCCACTCGGGAACCCCTCCAGAGAAATGGTGCCGGCACCAAGAGTCGAACTCGGGACCTACTGATTACAAGTCAGTTGCTCTACCAACTGAGCTATGCCGGCGTGTCATTTCGGTAGCGGATATTATGGAAATGTCGGCCTAAGTGCAATAGCTAAATCAAAATAAAATGAAAAAAAACCTTAATACACGATTTTCAGCTTACAAAAACAGCTTTACGTTTATTTTTGCAGCATACAAATCTAGTCAGTAGAAACATCCGCTTGAAAGTAAGCTTTAATATTGTTCGAGATAATTTGTTAGTGTACTGTGCCTCCTCACAGGGAGAAAACCAATGACACCCGAAAATCCAATTCACAACGCACTGTACCTAGCATTTAATAGAACACAGTGGGCAGAATTAAGAGAATCGGTACCTTTAACACTAAATGAGCCTGAACTTGCAGATCTTAGAGGTATAAATGAGAAGTTATCTTTGACTGAGGTTACTGATATCTATCTTCCACTTAGCCGTTTGCTCAACCTCATTGTGGAGGCGAGGCAAAAAAGAGGCTTAGTGCTTAACGAGTTTTTAGGCCGAAAGCCCCCCAAGCGTCCATATATTATAAGTATTGCCGGCAGCGTTGCGGTTGGTAAGAGCACTACTGCGCGTATTCTTCAGGCACTATTGAGTCAATGGCCAGAACATCCTAGGGTCGATCTCGTCACAACTGACGGATTTCTTTATCCACTCGCCGAACTAAAACGTCGTGGTTTATTGCAGAGAAAAGGCTTCCCAGAAAGCTATGACATGAAAATGCTGCTTGAATTTATCTCCAATGTCAAAGCTGGTAATGAATACGTAAAATCACCGTTATATTCTCACATCAGCTATGACAGAATTGCAACTCGCTATCAAGCTATTGAACAGCCAGATATTTTAATCATAGAGGGGTTGAATGTTTTACAATCAGGTCAGGATTCGGCCGTTGGAATTCAACAACCTTTTGTATCAGATTTTGTAGACTTTTCTATCTATGTCGATGCCGAAGAGCAATTACTGAAGAAGTGGTATATCGATCGGTTTTTACAGTTTAGAGGCGGAGCATTTAGCGATGAAAAATCCTATTTCCATCACTATGCAAATTTGTTAGATAATGAAGCTAAAACGATTGCTGCGAATATTTGGGACAGTATCAATGGCCCAAACTTGAAGCTAAATATCGAGCCTACCCGTGATCGTGCTCACCTGATCCTGCAAAAAGGGCACGACCATTTAATGAGTCAGGTTTTATTGCGCAAGTAACAAGTAGCCAGAAGCGCTATTTAGCGCTTCTTAGACTTATTTCACCACCAACAAATGCTTCTAGCCCATTATTGGTCTCGAGTATAATAGCTCCTGTCTCATCGATTCCACGACAGATGCCAAGTACCTTATTTTCCCCCATTAATAACTTAACCTGTTGACCAGAAAAAATATCAATACCTTTCCATCTAGACAAGAAGGCTCTCATACCACGAGATTCAAATTCGATAAGGTCTTCATGTAATTGTTTCTGTAAAGCCACCATCAAATCAGTTTTGTTTAGATTCGAGTTCTGAAGCGATAGATCACTCCAAGGCTGGTCTATCTTCAGCCCCTGAGCTTGGGACATGGCTACATTGATCCCGATACCAATGACTAAATGACAATGACTATCCGCCTGTCCATTCATCTCGATCAAAACACCAGCTAATTTTTTCTCATGAAGGTAAATATCATTTGGCCACTTTACTCCTAGTCCCTCAATATTGAACGACTCCAATGCTCTAACTAAAGAGCACGCAACGACCAGACTTAAGCCCGCAGCCTGAGCCATTCCTTGGGATAAACTCCAATACATTGAACAATACAAGTGACATCCATATGGAGAAATCCATGTTCTTCCACGTCTCCCTCTACCGGCCGACTGATATTCAGCTACGCATATGTCACCAGAATTAAGTTCATTAACATTTTGAAGGAGAAATGCATTGGTACTCGAGATTTCATCGAAGTAGAAACAACGGTGATGGAGCGCCGATTTGAGTTGATTTTCATCAATGAGTGAGATGCTACTAACCAATTTATAGCCTTTCCCCTTAACGCTATATATTTCGACACCATACTCTTCTAGAGCGGAAATATGTTTTCCTATAGCCGCTCTGGATATCCCCGCTTGTTTAGCTAAAACCTCACCAGACACAAAGCCACCCGAGTTAAGTGCAGATATTATGGCCCGTTTCCTATCCCATTGCTCAATCATCAACTAATTCCCTCTCTCCGTATGCGCCAATAACTCTGGGTTCGGCTTCTAAAGTCACACCGAATTTTACTCTTATTGTCTCGATAACCTGCAACGCAAGTTGAAGAATATCGGCGCCCGTTGCCTGCCCACGATTAATTAAGACCAAGGCCTGCTTATCATGAACAGCCGCACCGCCAACTGATACTCCTTTTAAGCCAGCATTATCAATTAACCATCCTGCGGCAAGTTTTACTGAGCCATTAGCCAAAGGATAGCCAACAAGCGATGGATACTTTTTATTTAGCTCCTGATACCTAAAAAATGAAATAACTGGATTTTTAAAAAAACTACCAGCATTGCCAACCAACCTAGGATCGGGCAGCTTTTCACTTCGAACCTTGCAGATACAGTCGAATATATCTCTAGGGATAACACTTGCCAAATCGAAAGCTTTTAGAGGGCCATATGATAGATTAGGCTGCCAATTTTTGGTTAGCTTAATTCCAACACTAGTGATAACGGCAAGCCCTTTCAAAGCTCCTTTAAAAATTGATTCACGATAACTGAACCGACACTCATCAGCACTATAACGGGTTAACTCACCGTTACGGAGGTCGACAAACTCAACCCAATCGCAGATCTCCATAAACTCGACCCCATAAGCACCGATATTTTGAATTGGTGCAGCCCCGACAGTTCCTGGGATAAGAGCTAAATTTTCCAAACCCGGCATTGAGGCGGATAAACAGTATTCAACTAATTGATGCCACTCCTCACCAGCCTCTACACTTAAGTAGAAAAACTCATCATCTTCGTGACAAACAATTCCTTTTGAACACACCTTAACTACCGTACCCAGGTAATTTTCAGTCAATAGAATATTGCTACCACCACCTAATAAAAAATAGGGTTTCCCCTCATTAAAAAGCTTTGAACATAATGTAATCAACGCACCTTTTGTGTTTACAAAAATTAGATCCGTACAGGAGTAATCGACACCAAAAGTATTATAGGGCTTTAATGAGTGAATAGGTTCAGCTGGCATAATCTGCGTTTTTATGACAAAAAAGCTATTGTAG
>SDWK01000702.1 GCA_004195335.1 Shewanella sp. | reverse complement strand
AGATGTGTATAAGAGACAGGGTTGAGGCGCACCTGAAAGCCGCCTGACAGCTTTTCTGGGGAGCGCTGCAGCAACTCGCCCTCGAATCCCAGCCCGTGCAGCGCGGCTTCCGCCCGGTAAGTGAGGTCGGTGCCGTCATCCGACCCGGGGAGTGCGCTGCAAGCCTCGGCCAGAACGCTATCCTGGCTGAACTCGAGATGCTGGGACAGGTGACCGATCCGGTAATGTTTGGGCACCGCGATCTTCCCGCCATCTGGCCTCTCGGTTCCGAGAAGGAGCCGAAACAGCGTGGTCTTGCCGTGGCCATTGCGGCCGATAAGTCCGAGCCGCTCGCCCGGATTCATCAGAAAGTTGATGTCATCCAGCAATAGGTTGGAACCGTAGGACTTGGAAAGATTGAGAACACGAATCATGGAAGGTAAAATTTTCGCTGTATCATCTGATCTTGTTCTAACGCTCTCTTCATGCCACCACAGGGCAAAGGATTAGATGCCACCACCCCGTAAAGGTTACACTGTAACGAGGGCTATCTACCATAGCGGAGAAAGTGGCGGCAGGTAAAATGAGCAGTAAGCAGAGTCGAGAAGATCAGCCTGAATCGAAACAGAACAGCACACTCGTCATTGGCTGGCGTGAGACGATTTCCATCCCGGAATGGGGCATCACCGAGCTTCGCGCAAAAATGGACACCGGTGCCAGGAGTAGCGCCATTGATGTTGCCATTTTTTTATAGCTGCTAGTCACTAAAACTTACATCGACAAATCTTCACGTAATACGTAAACGTTATAAGAAATTGATTTAAAGTGCGATGACCAACTGCTTAGCAATTCTTTAGCCTTTTCTTTGCTGCCTAAATGTTTAGCTAACATTTCCCTAAATTTAATTTCTGGAGGTGCCATAGCCCCATAATTCATATAGGGGATAGCAAGACTCATTTCTAATTCTCCGTTGATACTGTCATCCCAAAACCAATTATATGGCCAATTTTCCTTTTTAGCGGCATCACTGAGAGTTTGCTTGTCTTTTGTTAACGCCTCGCTGTGTCCTAATTTAAGCTGATAGGTATTAACACCAACATACTTATATTTCACATCTGCTGGCCAATTACTATTTTTTAAATCTGCTTCAGAGCGATTTCGTTCGTAATGGTCAATATACTTACTCACATTTTCACGCCAGTTTTCAGTGGCTTTTGATTTAGTATTCCATTGGCGATAATCATCAAGATCCGACCAAGATTCACAACATGAACGAACTATATAAGCATTCATTTGTGACCCCATGTCGGCCTGATACACTGACCAAGTACGAGGGTCATTCATTGACTTACGGTATGCAACGTGTTTTTTGAACGCTTTTTCAAAACTTGCTGATTGCCCTGCTTTAGGGACAAATATCCAAAAATTGGAGATGTTTTTTTCTAACTTTTTTTCTTCTGCATTTACAGGCACAGATACCCAACTCATCAGGAAGATGAACAGCGAAAAATAAAATGAAATAGCTTTTAGTTTTTTAGTCATGGTGGCTTCCTTTTTTTGATTATTTATCCATGACAACCGCCAGCAACTTAATGGAATATGGATATGAATACGAAGTGGTCTTATTTTTATTTAAATTTCAACGTCTAAAAAGCGTAGTAAATTAATTAAATAAAAGCCACTTATAGTGGTGATATTCATACAGTAATGGTGTGTTTTATAGGCGACTATCACTGTTGAAAGCCTTTCAATAGTAGCCAGCCTATTGTGATTTTATTGTAATTAATTTTTCTAAGAAGATACGACCATGAAGAACAGGATCAGATAAACCAACTATAATCGACGATATTATCCACGATATCAATGACACTACATGCTATTTATGTGTGACTGACAACGATAATCAGCATTTCAAATAGGGTGCTATCAGGTCCAATATTGACATTGATGCGTTAATTTTAATTGCTACTTTTTTCGGCAGTAATTAGCCTTAGAAGTCTGGCCAGAGATGTCAGCTTTTAGCGAATCAGTTGTCGTTAAGATCCGCCACTAGGCCATGTCAACAAGGCACCAAGTTGCCATAAAACCTATCTCGTTATGTGCCCCTGTATAACTTCACTTGTCTACATAATAGTCAATACTATGGAACCGGCAATTAAAGCCGCTCTTTTTTTTAGCCCATGCCCTCTCATGGTTCATTACTCATGATGTTCATCCGCTTATTTATCTGAGATGTTATCTATAATGTCTTCCGCCCAGCTCAATGCGGCCATCACATTGGGAAAGCCTATGGTACTGGTGAGCAGCATAAGACAATGATAAATTTCATCGGCTTGCGCGCCAGCATGAAGGGCTCTTTTGGTATGACTATGTACTGCCCCCTCGGAGCGAAGCGATGCTGCCGCAGCTAATTGAACGAGCTGAGCCGTTTTATCATCAATGGGCCCCGCTTGCTTTAGTGTTTTCCCTAATAACTCCACTGCATTCACAAAATCTGGATAGCGAGCTTTGATCTTTAAGTATTGCTTGGCCGGAATCGTTGCCATAAATTTCTCCTTCTATAGCTGATACTAGCGCTTGTGGTTAAGCGCTAATATCATCGCGCTTAGCACGCGACATTTTTGCCTTAGTGTTAAGATTAATTGTAGTCCAATATTTCAATTGGTTATTGTTCGTATTCTCCACCAAATAAACTATTATTCAATACAGAAAAGCAATATTAACCCATAAAGGAATACAATCATGATCCAAGTAAATGATAAAATCCCCTCAGTAACTCTTAAGGTCTTCGGCGAGAAAGGTCCTGAAGATATCAGTAGCGAAAGCCTGTTTTCCGGTAAAAAAGTGGTGCTTTTTGCCGTACCAGGAGCCTTTACTCCGGGCTGCTCTAATACTCACTTGCCTGGCTATGTAGTCAATGCCGACAAAATTAAGGACAAGGGGGTAGACAGCATCATCTGCATGTCGGTAAATGACGCTTTTGTGATGCACGCCTGGGGAGAAGCTCAAAATGCAGAGGGGCTGATCATGTTAGCCGACGGTAATGGTGACTTAACCGAGGCCTTAGGATTAAGCCTAGATGCCAGGGGTCATGGCATGGGCCAACGCAGTCAGCGTTTTTCTATGATAGTGAAAGATGGCATCGTCACCTCGCTAAATGTCGAGCCCAAAGGCGGCATTGATGTCAGTTCTGCTGAATCCATATTAGCACTACTTTAACGATAAACGGCCCATGCTGCCGCAAATACCCTAGCTAGGCTATTTTTCGAAAGGCCGGCGTGCGACAGCAACTTTTCACAAGGAGCAGAGCTATAGGGCTAATATTGATAAGTTGCGAACAAAATGCAGGTGAGCGAAAATAAAATCTGCTCTAAATATTACTATGCCCCCTACAAGCGATCCAATACCAACGGTATACAAATTGTTCTTCAAAGACGGCAGCAGCACTGACGAGATGATGATTGTATATTTCCTTGACCACCGTAATCACCCTAGCCAAGCTATACCTTCTACTTCAAGCATAATTTAAAAAGTGTCTGGTCAACCTTTTCCCGCTAATCGTGTTACATCCATTTATAAGCTATGTACTGACCTAGCCAACTGACCTCCATGCTAGTCGATTCATTTATGGAAAAATAACCATATACAAGGTCTACTTTCGACACTCATACCCACGCAGTTAACCATTCAAGCATCTTCCTCATGCATCTTCCTCATGCATCTGACCATCGATCAACATCATTTGCTCAACAGACTCTTCATCATGTTTTGCTAGCCTATAGCTGCCATTAAACATATATTCAAGGAAGATGGACTCTCCCTCAGTGGCTTTCAGATGGTCGAGGACTTCAGGTGTCCACCCCCAATCCAGAGCCAACAGCTCGTATCTTAAGTTCAATCATGATAGTAACTCAC
>SDWK01000697.1 GCA_004195335.1 Shewanella sp. | reverse complement strand
GACCTAACTCTTAACGAGTAAAACTGAAATCATTTATATGATTACTTTATAAATTTGATATTAAAAGCCCTGGCAAATTTGTCCGGGCTTTTTTATTTTTATCTTGAACCAAACGCCCCCCCCCCTTAAGCTAACCGTAATGGCCATTTTGAAATATATTTATGTCACCAGCGTTAGGCTCTAATTATTCCCGCATCAAAGATGCGCTCTCCATATACTGTCATAAACGGGTCTTAGTTTTATTATTACTTGGTTTCTCGGCTGGATTACCTTTAATGCTGGTTTTCTCGACGCTCTCTTTTTGGCTGAGAGAGGCTGGAATCGACAGAACCGCAATAGGCTATTTCAGCTGGATAGCCCTCGCCTATGGCTTCAAATGGGTCTGGTCTCCCCTAGTCGATAGACTCTCACTGCCTATTTTCACGCGATTGCTCGGTCGGCGACGAGGTTGGATGCTATTTGCACAAATGCTGCTTGTTGGTGCCATTCTAGGCATGTCTTGTAGCGACCCGCTCCAAGATCTGGAACGCCTGGTCCTATTTGCCTTAATGGTCGCCTTCGCCTCGGCAACACAAGATATCGTTATCGATGCTTTTCGAATTGAATCTGCCCCCGAAAAAATGCAGGCTGCATTGGCGGCCGCCTATCAAGTTGGTTATCGCAGTGCCATGATTGTCGCTACAGCAGGCGCCTTGACAATCGCGGCCTGGGTCGACCCTGGAAATAACGAATACAACCTACTCTCCTGGCAGACGGCTTACCTCATTATGGCCGGACTCATGTCGGTAGGTATTATCACGACTCTGTTAAGTAAAGAGCCTGTGGTCGAAAATAAACAAGCCAATGAGCTGGAAAAGAAACTAAAACAGGAGCTGGGTCTTCGTTACCCCAAACCCGTTGCAGGAGTGCTCTCTTGGTTATATACCGCCAGTGTCTTGCCTTTCATGGACTTCTTTAAACGTTATGGTCGCAACGCCATATTGATCTTGCTACTCATCTCCTGTTATCGCATATCCGATATCGTCATGGGGATCATGGCCAATGTTTTTTACGTCGACATGGGATTTGCCAAAGCAGAGATCGCCGCAATAAGTAAGATTTATGGCCTGATTATGACCTTGGTCGGGGCGGGATTTGGTGGCGTTCTTCTGGCACGCTACGGTACGATGAAGATACTCTTTATCGGTGCCCTGCTGGTCGCCGTCACTAACCTATTGTTTGCCTATCAAGCCGTGGTGGGATACAACGTTCCCTTGTTAACGGTCGTCATCTCCATCGATAACTTCAGTGCGGGGATCGCAACGGCGGCCTTTATTGCATACCTTTCAAGCCTGACCAGTAGTGGATATAGTGCCACGCAATACGCGCTACTCTCCTCTATCATGTTACTTTTTCCGAAATTTATCGCGGGTTTCTCCGGCGTCTATGTCGATGCGTACGGTTATGTGAACTTTTTCATTGGCGCCAGTATCATCGGCTTACCCGTTCTATGGCTAGTGTATTTGGTCGATAGACGAACACGGCATGACGAGAAATTAAAGCAGGACCTGCAAACAAAAACTGATGAGTCTCACAGCTCAGTCGAGCAGCAGACATAACTTAATGTAGTGCAGTTGGTGTAACGTTCTCGGACAGCCTTCTTAAAAACAAAAAGCCCTCATGATGAGGGCTTTCATTTTATAAACTGGCTAACGGTTCGAGTTCGAATTAGGTGAGAATACCTAAACCACTCAATAACTCAGTCTCGAAAGTTGTCAAACTGGAATGGCTGACCTAATTCTGACTCACGAGCTAATGCCATCACGGCTTGCAGATCGTCGCGCTTCTTACCCGTAACACGCACTGAATCTCCCTGAATAGATGATTGAACTTTAATTTTACTGTCTTTAATCATCTTCACTAATTTTTTAGCAATTAGGGTTTCAATGCCCTCTTTAAAGCGAACCTTTAAAGAGAAGGTTTTGCCACTATGCACCGCCTTTTCATCGATATCCATAGAAGCCGGATCAACATTTCGCTTACTCATCTGCATACGTAGTATGTCGACCAGTTGTCGGCACTGAAAATCATCTTCAGCAGATAGTGTGACCACATGGTCTTTATACTCGATACTCGCTTCTTTACCACGAAAATCGAAACGGCTCTTCAGTTCGCGTACTGAGTTATCTACGGCATTTCGCAGCTCAACGTCATCGACTTCAGAAACAATATCCATTGAAGGCATATTAATGTCCTATTACTGTATTTTTTGTGGGGTTAGTTTAACGTATTTAGAGTAAATATGAAGTCTTATCAACTCACGTTTACACCTGTTTAATCCCGAATAATAAAACATATTATTGGTGACAATCTGCCACCATTTTTCTATCATGGCACAAACAACAAAACCTCCAGCGACATAGTGATAACAAGAAGACATATTTTTAAACTCGCACTGGTCATAGCATTGATAGTCATTAGTTATCTGGTTTTTTCCAGACCAAACTACCCTCAATTAATTCCTCATATGGATAAAGTTGGGCATCTTGGTAGTTTCTTTTGCCTCTCTTACCTTACCTTCTTAGCGTTTAAACCCAGATGGCAGTATTTGGCTATCACCCTTGCCAGTTATGCTATTTTCATTGAGCTGGTTCAATCCACACTGCCTTATCGCAGTGCATCTGTCGGCGATTTTATTGCCGATATGGCCGGGGTATTGCTGTTCTATTTAAGCCATTGGGGCTATCTTCGTTATTTCCGTGCAGCTAAGCTCACCGAATCCAAATAAACTGATTTGATTGAAGCAATAGAGTACATCCATGGATCAACAACCGCTCGATGAAAAAAAAATTGCCATTCTGGGCGCTGGCGCCGTAGGCCAACTCATCTATCAACAACTGCTCGCCGACGGAAATGCCCCGCTGCTCATCGTCAAGGAGCAAGAGCAACCGCAAACCATCACCTTTACCGCTTTAGATGGCAAGGTAACCGAGTCAACAGCCACACTGACCTCGCCAGAGAGTTCGTCCCCACTCCTTGAACATGTTCAGCTTGTCATTGTCTGCGTAAAATCCTATCAGGTATCTGATGCCATAAAATCCATCATAGGTAAGCTGTCCAGTCAGTGCCACATCATATTGTTACATAACGGTATGGGGCCTCACCTTGATGTGCCTGCGATCCTCAATGAGCAGGGATTAAGTTTAGGAACCACCTCTCAGGCAGCGCTAAAGCACGATCGCTGGCACATCGAACAAACGGGCCAGGGAAGCACTCAATTTGGCCACTTCAAGGGAAGACCTCTGGCTCAAGAGTTTAAGTCTCTCTTGCTTAAGGCTATCCCTAACAGCCAATGGTGCGAACCTATTTTACTTTCTCTGTGGCAGAAGCTCGCCATCAATGCGGCGATCAACCCGCTCACAGCGATACATGACTGTAGCAATGGAACATTAGCCGGAGCACAATATCGCCACCAAATTACTGCCGTTGTCACCGAGTTAGTCCGAGTCGCATTAGCAGATGGTATCGAACTCGATAAGTCAGCACTTATTAACCGGGTATACGAGGTTATAGGGCTCACTGCTGCAAACTTCTCATCAATGCATCAAGATATTTTCAACAAGAGAAAAACAGAGATTGAATCGATTAACGGTTATGTGGTGCAAAGGGCAAAGCACCACCAATTATCGGCAAAGGTCAATTTAAGCCTGCTCGAACAGGTCAAGAAGATGGAATCACATTACCTCAAATAACTCATTTCAAATAAATCACTTCAAATAAGTCAATATCATCCGTGCTAACAGGTATAGGAGAGAATAAACACTGAGGTTGTGATTATTCAATCCCACGGACATCCCCAAAACCACTCAAATTGTATTTATAGCACCTTTTTATCATCGTGCATTAAGCGACCCAATGCATCACTTCATTTTTCGTCTACTATTATGGGAAGAGA
>SDWK01000694.1 GCA_004195335.1 Shewanella sp. | reverse complement strand
TGTCGCCACCAAATATCTACCCCACTATCTTGGCTGGTTTCGATGGTTCGATCAGAACCAATCAAAAACAAATCAACCTACTGATTTTATGGCGGATTTCATTATTGCAGAGAATTTTCAACATATAGTGCGAACATAGCCCAGGCCGAGGATGAAATCATCAACAAAACGATCTATTTCCTCATCAGAGTAAGGTGTTTTTCGGTCATTAGCTGGATTTACCCAGTCTGGTTCTGAAACTCCGCCGTTGTCTGACTCACTCATCATAACCACCACAAGTTTTACGTCCATAGTCCCTATAGCACAAAAGATTAGATCTGACCTTCATCTCTTAGGCTGACGATATGATGAGAATCACCCTCAGGGCTCCTGCCGATCGTCTTGCCTCCTTGGTCGCTCTAAGAATGCTGCTGAAAGCATCCCATTAGCGACACATGTGGCGTGTCGAACGAGGATCACTTTGTGAAGCCTGACTTGAGCAGAGTCGTGACAGCGCCCATCACAACGGGCGCGTTACGCCCCATAGGCGTCACTTGGCGACTGCGAAAACTGCAGCCTTCCCTGGTCATAAGACTCAATAAAGCGGACGCTTATTTGCCTCCCCCTGAGCGCCTGATAGCGGCAGGACCTACGACTAAGCAGGCATTTGAACTCAGCAGCAAGCAGTCCGTTTCGCGCACTAAGCAGAGTATTAGTAGTATCTGATGTAATCACTAGCAACTATGCAAACGGATACCAAAAAGGCGCTCGGAAGCGCCTGATTTACGGCTTAAATGGAGGCGAAAAAGGGAAATTGCGAACAAGTCCTTCAACTTGAGACAATCAGCGGAACAATCCTCAACGCCTACCTTAGCCGCGCGTTAAAGGTGCGTCGACTAGAGGCTGTATTAGGCTTCAACCGCATTCGAGACAGCATTCCGAACCGGATTGATGCCCGCATGGGGGTAGTCCAGATCACGCTTTTGAAACGTCAGAATAGAG
Source organism: Shewanella sp. (assembly GCA_004195335.1). GTDB lineage: Bacteria > Pseudomonadota > Gammaproteobacteria > Enterobacterales > Shewanellaceae > Shewanella. The sequence continues at coordinate 2,954 of SDWK01000694.1, read as the reverse complement.
TCATTCTGAATTACTCCGCCATCAATATTGATCGCCTTTCGAATAGTTTCATCTTTCTGCCAACTATCACGGCCCGCCAGTACAGTCGGTAAATAAACAATAAGAGCGGCAGAAATTGATCTTGTGGCACTTTCCCAGAGATAGCTAGGTGTGTGATCCACGGCGTAATAATCAATGCTTTCATATTTAAATATCGGATTTTTAAATGTGGTTGGTTTGGCAAAAAAGAATCCCATTCCTTCGTCGCAACTGACATCAATAATCAGCCCATTGGGCTTGAGGCATGCGCTTTCTGCTTCGGTAACAAAGTCGGTAGGGTTTTTAGTATCTTGGAAGGTTCCGTTTATGATGATATCTGCTTCACTAATCAGTTCAGTCAGTGGCCGCGTGGCTCCATCGTGTTCGACGACCACCATACGTGCCTCGTCCTCGCTGCCTGATCGAATTCTGACATAGTTACAATCGAGCACCTCTTCACGCACCTCGTGATCCGGGCGCTGAATGCAGATGGTGATATCTCTAAAACCATGCGCCTTGAGCGCGTATATCGCACCACGGCTGACTGCACCAAAACCGAAAATGATTGTTTTTCGTTGATTGCCGTAATGCCCATCAATACCTTTAAGTTGCAAAGCATGTATGACTGCGCAATAGCCGGCCATTTCGTTATTCTTATAGAAGGTATGACGACCAGCCTGACCGCTAGGAGACCAAACAAACATATCCTCAAAGGCAATGAGCGTCTGTTTGCGATCAACCGCCGTCTGGGTGATATCTCGTTGCTGCACACAATGGACATAGCCCCACAGCGTGCCTCCTTCACGAAGCTCCTGTAAATCAGCCAAGACAGGCTTGTTGATAATTACCGTGCCGATGTCGGCTAACAATTCGTGGCGCGTGGTAATACCGCCTGTCAGAGCAGCAATCTCCGAGTCAGCGACACCAAAGGGTGCGCCATAACCCTCCTCAAAGACTAGCTGGCGGCGAAGTGCTTCAGGAATACGCAGCAAATGTCCGGGATGGATTGGATACCGTCGTTCATCTTCTTTTTTTGAAGTCCCAATGACTCCCACTAATGATGCATTCATGTCGTCGTTTCCTTGTTATGAAAAAATTCAATAAGTGTGACTTCACGAACGAGTGATCAGTTTCGCCAATGGGCCTGTTTCTTGATGCTTTACGCTATTGTACGCGTTCTAGAGTTTCAGAACGTGAAACTGGAATATACCAGCCTTTCGTAGGCAGTTTTCTACATCGCCAAAATGTCCGCAACGGGCCAACTCCAGCAGTTTCAGTGACACCTGAGGCATGGCCGCTCTGTAGATACACCTGTCGTGAGCTTTAGCTCCGTTGGGTGTCCGCTATACGGAACGCCGCAACCTCATCAACAGCCCATGCTGGCCAGAGGTGAGAGACCGCTCAGTGTCGGCAAGCGCCCCCTGCAATCTCAGGTGCCAGGGGGCAAAAAACGGCCCATAGCATAGGTAATCGGGCTGACGCTCACCTTCAAGTTCTCAGTAAACTGTTAGTACACAAACAGCCTTCAATCCTCTCATGTATTGCTGTAAAACAACTGTCTTTAGTGTCACGTGGATATGCGGAAATAGCGATGCGGATTAGTTTTCCAGGGTAAAAATTGACTACAATTTATGCTTGGCTTAGGGATTGTTTCAAAGGAGCCTGAGCACGCCATCAACGGCATGACGGGATATAGAATGAGAAGCTGGTGTCGGATAGTACCCGTACTGACCATTGCCATGACATTGGTCGTGACTACCTCCGGTGCGTCTGAGCAGGTGGCCTTTATGAGCTACCACGCTGGCGCGCCCTTTATCGTCGATGAAGAGGCCCAGCTTGGCTTGACCTATGATCTGGCCGAGCTATTGAGCCGAAACTCCGATGGACGCTACCAATTTCAAGTCACCATCTGGCCCAGAAATCGTCTCAACGACATCCTGAATCGGGGCGAAGAAGTAGTGGTTCCCTGGACCCAACCCGTCTGGTTTAAGGACCCCCAGAGGGAGCGCTACCTTTGGACCGACGGATATTTTCCCGGTCGCAACGCCATCATCTCGTCGGTCAGCCGACCGATCGACTATGCGGGGCCAACATCCCTGCAGGGGCTAACATTGGCTGGCCTTCGAGGAGGGCGCTGGCCGCAGTTTGAGCAGCTTATCAAGCAGGGCAAGATCGAAAGAGTCGATACTTCTAACTATCTAGCCGCCATGCAGATGGTCGCCCTCGGTCGCGCGGATGCGGCGCTGGTCCCGAGCCTCGTGGCCCGTTACCTGATGGCCAACGACGAGAGCGTTGAAGGAGTGCTGTATCTTTCACCTACACCAAGCAGCCGCTACCACCGACATTTCCTGATTAACGGCCGTCAGGATGTACGCGACTATCTTCAGGCCCAGGTCCTGATGCTGTTGAACTCCGGCATTATCGATAGGCTGCTTAAGCGCTATGGCATGTAGTGCCAAGTCTTTTTAGTTGAGAAGGCACACCGCCTGGGTAGGCTTGGTCTAAGACAAAACCGATTTCCTGGATCACGGGGCACTAAGTTTAATAAGCCACTTGGAAGATGCTCATGGTTGGCGATCGGCGACAGCGCTATGGAAACTGCTATAGATTTATTTTCCTCCGGATGGCAAGTGTAAGCGCCTGTTAGCAAGATTCTAATGGGATGTTCGTTTTTTGATCCGGTTTAGAAAAGGCCTGTTGGAAATGATGGGCAGATAGTGTCGGCAAGCGCCCCCTGCGATCTCAGATACCAGGGGGCAAAGAACGGCCCATAGCATAGGTAATCGGGCTGTCGTTCACCTTCAAGCTTTCAGTAAACTGTTAGTACACGAACAGCCCTAGGGAACCTGCGAACAAGTCCCTCAGCATGAGATACTCCGCACTCTGATATTCAAGGGGTATCCAATGGCTCAGCAGCTAAGTTTTGCCGATAGCGA
>SDWK01000690.1 GCA_004195335.1 Shewanella sp. | reverse complement strand
CCCCCGGACTTTTTAACCGCTGGAGGAGTACCTTTGCAGCCCTTTCCCCCATCCCCATTCGCGGTATACCGATGGTAGTAAGCGGGGTGTTAAACAGATCCAGGTAAGGCATATTGTTGTAGCCGATCACCGAGACATCTTCCGGGCAGTGCAAACCGGCTTTTTCTAACTCAGCGATACATCCCAGAGCCATCAGGTCATTGGCTGCAACGATGGCCGTAAAGGGCCGGCCTAGCGAGATCAGCTCTTGTGCCGCGATTCTTCCCGAAGCTTCAGTAAAGGCATCGCCAAAGACAATCAACGGCTGATCCACCGCGACACCCTGGGATGCCATCTCTTTTCTAAACGCGTTATAGCGCTGGTAGCCATCAGAAATAGTCTGAGGGCCGGCAACATAGGCGATGTGGCGATGGCCCAGAGACGTTAAATGGCTGATGGCCTGCTTTATACCCGCCTCATTATCGATAACGATCTGATCCACCTTGTGGACATCCAGTGATCGGCCAACGGTAACACTCGGTATTTTCTGCTTGATGCAGTACTCGACTGAGTCGTCGTCTCGGAAGGCGCTGGCAAGAATAAAACCATCGACCTGCCTGGACTTCATTTTTTTAATTTCATCAAGCGCCATGCCGATATCGTTTTCGCAATAAGCGATGATCGGCGTATAAGACGCTTCTTTTAAGACGTTCAATATGCCTTTTAATATGGGGGGATAGACCGGGTTCATCAGGTCCGGGATGATCACCCCGATTGTTTGCGAGGATCCTGTCTTTAGCGCATAGGCCATCACATTCTGGACGTAGCCAAGCTCTTCGGCCACCTTATCAATTAGGGCAACCTTCTCCGGGGATATCATGCCCCGGGTCTTCGGGTTAAGCGCACGCGACACGGTGGAAGTATTAACGCCCAGGCGGTTGGCCAGGTCCCGTAACGTTACCTTTTTATCATTTATCACCAAGCTGCCTCATTTGTACCTGCCATGGTAAGCAGGAGCGCCAACCAAAAAAGGTTGATTAGAACAAGTGAGCACAATACGTGTCAATGGCGGTGGCCGCAGCCGGATGAGCAGCCACAAGCGGTCGCAGCCGGGCTGAGTTTATCCACCACGGTGCTGCGCTTAAGCCCTTGAAACTTAAGGCCGATACCGCCAGTGATCACCCGTTTCACCTCAAAGCCCGTGTCTGGGTCGACCTTGAGCGCCTCATCAGACATCCGCTGAAACATCTCAAACTTGCGAGGAACCGTGTTTTCATCCGTTGGGATAGTTTCATATACATAGGTTGGCATCTATTTAAACCCTCATGGGTCAGACTTTAAAGAAGCGTGACCGGTTAGCTGAACGATACAACCAAGATATGCAAACGATTGCACCGTGTCAACAATAATAACCTTCATCGCCTTGAAGAAGGCCCTTTTGTATCCTGGGATATCCGTGTGAATCGACACTATCACCGGCAGTGCCCTGGAGCTTACCGACCATCTGGCCACAAGCCTGACACACGTAAAAGTAGCCCATGTTCATGTAGGCCAAAATCGCAGAAATAAGCGCCAGCTCTTGGCCCCAAATATGGATGTGTATTGCTCACCTCAATTTTTGAGTTTTTAGTTTAGTCGGTCAACTAAAGCGCAGCTGACATATTATCTACCCGTTTATTGAAAGGTTGGATATCAATACTTTGCCAGATATCGGCTTTGTAGAAGGGATCATTGCGGTTGAACGCTTCAACCACTTCAAGACTATCTGCCTCAACTAGAAAAAAACTGCCTTTCATTGTTTCGTGATCACTCTCATCGACGATTGGACCCGATATCAGCACCTGAATAGGGTTACCTGTCAGATAGGCTTTATGGGCGTCGAATTTTTTTAGCCGTTTGTCCAAATGGTTGGGCTTATCCTGACAGTAGACGATATAAAGCATTTATGCGCTCCTGATTAAATACGCTATCAAGTAAAAAACTGATGAAATTAAACACCATCCTTATCTGGGGTGGAATTTTCCGGAAGCTGGAAAAACGATGGGAGAAATCCGCCAGAGACCGCTGCAGGCCTTCCAGACCGCCAAGGAACTAGGCTCTGGCAACGGACCTAGGTCGGCTAATTTGTTTGGGACTAGCCTAGCGTAATGCCCTTCACAATCACCGACAAATAATGCCGCTTTCATATCGACCTTATTCCTCTGAAATAAATTGAATCATTGCCGCCATATCTCGATCGGCGTATCCACTTTCCGATGCGCTGACCAGTTGACTGTGAGTCACTTCAGACTGCGGCATGTTAATCCCATTCTTTTTAGCCAGTTGCAGCGCCAAGCCCATATCTTTTTTAGCCAGGGCGACAGTAAAACTCACAGGATGATTACTTTCGTCTAGATACAGGTTTTTCCTGTAGCTCAAACAGGGGGCCGCCGCCGCTGAGTTTTCAATAACCTGAAACGCGTCTTCTGCCTTGATGCCGACCGATGATGCAAGGGCCATCGACTCTGCCAGGCACTGGTTAATGCCGTGAATCAGCATATTGACTGACAGCTTCATCACACAGCCGGCACCGGGATTATTCAACGGAATCACATCACGGCTCAACGGCTCAAACACCGGAGACAACGCCGCGACTTCATCTGCCGTCGCTCCCGCCATGATGAGCAATGCGCCCTCGGTGGCGGCCTGAGTCGCACCTGATACCGGGGCATCGATGACTCTGTGCCCTACCGCTTTTTCCCGCAGGGTTTCTAAATGATCTGGACTGATCGTGCCCATCTCAATAAAAATACACCCCTTATTTTTCTCAGCTTCATCCAGCCTGGCGAACAGCCCGTCTTCACCAAAATGAACGGTTTCTGATGCCTGATCATCGGCCAGCATTGTGATGACGACATCGCACTGAGATGTCAGCAGACAAGGCACATCGACATATGCCACGTTGTTCTGCTGCGCAAACGAGCGAGACTTTTCCTGGCTACGGTTCCAAACGACCAACTCGTGATTACTTGTCGCCAGATTAGCGGCCATCGGCCACCCCATTCGCCCAAGCCCTGCAAAACCAATTCGCATCTTGAATCCTCCTCTTGTTGACTGTCCCTAATATTGAAATAGCCGGTATTATTTGTAGCCCGCTACCTGGTATACCAGGAGGAGAGCATTCAACAGCTCTAGTGCATCTCTCTTCCACCGGAAACATTCAATGTACTACCCGTAATAAAGCTTGCTTCATCAGAGGCCAGAAAAGCCACCGCATTTGCAATATCAGAAGGTTGAGCTACGCGCCCTAAAGGCGTCTGTTTGATAAACTTTTCATACAACTCTTCTTCGTATGAACGATTATTCAATTCAGCTGTTCCTGAAACGCTTTGTTTAATCAGATCTGTTTCAACCGCTCCAGGACAGACGGCGTTCGCTGTGATATTTGATTCACCCAATTCAAGTGCAATGGACTGAGTAAAACCAATCACCCCAAATTTTGTGGTACAGTAAGGGCTTGTAAATGCTTCCCCAGTCTTACCCGCCATAGATGAGATATTTACAATACGCCCATATTTTTGATCTAACATCCTTTTAACAGCAGCTTGTGTAGAAAGAAACACCCCTTTAAGGTTCAGCGACATAAGAAGATCCCATTGTTCAACGGGATAATCCTGAATTGCCCCCTTAATATCGGTGCCTGCATTATTAACAAGGATATCGATACTACCGAACTCCTTAACCGTTACCGCCACCATGTTTTCTGTGTCTTCTAGTGAAGTAACATCGGCCTTGATACAAATAGCCTCACCCCCTATTTCTTTAACAAGTTGTAAGGTTTCTTCCGCACCAGCCATATTGATATCAGCAATAACAACTCTAGCGCCTTCTTTAGCGAACTTTAAACATATTCCTCGACCTATTCCGCTACCACCACCAGTGACAAGTCCTGTCTTATCTTTTAATTTCACAATAGTTATCC
>SDWK01000498.1 GCA_004195335.1 Shewanella sp. | reverse complement strand
AGTTGAAACCAACGTCGCTATGGTCACTCAGTGGTTCATTGAGAAAATTTTTGATTGCTTCCTAAGAAGCAATTTCGAATAACTCAACACCTGTGAGTGCCCACACAGATTACTTGATAAATTGTTAAAGAGCGTAGCATCAATCTTTCAGATGCTGCCGTTAGACGCTAGGTCGTTGGCTTAGGGATGCGTATTTTACACGTCCCGTTGTTGGCGTCAAGCCCTAATTTTAAGAAGCTTTTCAAGTGTCTTTTTCTTATACAAGAGAATGACAAACGAAACCCTTAAAGGCTTTCTGCCTGAATTATCTTTCCTTAAAAAGTTAACTCAACTTCGACTGCACTCTCTTACGAGATGTAGGCTGGATGCCTGCTGTGCCGTGTCAGTGGTTGCGCATTATAGGGATCTCCGAGCAGAGCACAACCCCTTTTTTCATTTTCACGTTCAGGCGTCGAAGTTTTGCACAAATCAGTGTTTTTCAGCTCATTTTTGCTACGTTTAGAGTGTGCTATATCAAACATTGGATAGCTAAGTTAACTATTAAGTTCGTTTTTTCGGCAATGGGCTAGTGTAATGCTAAATAATTCATTACCATATACCTGCTATTAACAGTTATTAACAATTCTTCAGAGAACATATATATGCAAAAGCCATTTCTTATTGTTTTGATTATCGCCATCCTGGGTGCATTAGCCATTAATTTTGTCGCTCCAGAGCTAAACGCTGCAGTTGCTTTTTTTGTTGGTGCTATTATTGCGAGCGCTGTATTTACCCTTCAAAGTCAATCTTCATCGTCTAGTGACAATGCAGCCAGTGTTGAGCAATACACTGGCCCAACAATGACACTGTATGTAGGTAACTTGCCTTATCGTGTGCATGAAGGTGAAGTAAAGGAGTTATTTGGAAAATACGGCCCGGTTAATTCTGTGCGTTTAGTTCGTGATCGCAAGACGGGCCGACGTAAAGGTTTTGGATTTATTGAAATGTCCGAAGCTGGCGCTAATAAAGCCATGTCTAAATTAAATGAATTCGATTTCCAAGAACGCACACTAAAAGTAAGAGAAGCAAAATCACAAGATGCTGAAAAGAGCGAGAGTCAAGCTGACAGTTAAGCTTATTTCTTTATGCTCACTAAACCCATTAGCCAATTTGGACTTTTTCAATATCAGAAAATCCAATTTCGGCTAATGAGTTTTTAAGTCCAACACTTATTTCCTCAGACGTATACAGCGCTTTCATCTCCTTTGACTCCAGAACATGCATTTCATCCGATTGCTGGCATAAGCTAGATACCCTTGCTGCCACAGCCTTGGCAGAGTCCAGTAATAATACGTCTTTACCCAGATAGTCTTGTATCTCAGTTTTAAGCATAGGGAAGTGAGTGCAGCCTAAAACTAGGGTGTCGAGTCCACTGCATTTTATCGGGCTAAGTATTTTAGCTATGTCAGCTTGTAAGATGTCGATTCCGGCAGCTTTTCTCTCTGCCAATTGAACCAATTCAGAAGAGCCATATAGTTCAACCTTACAATCCCCTCCAAATCTTGCTATCAATTCGTGTGTGTATTGTCGCCTTATTGTTCCCGGAGTTGCCAGTAAACCAATATGCTTATTTCGTGATAATGCAGCAGCAGGTTTTATGGCGGGCACCACTCCGACAACCGGAATGGCTAATACTTCTCTCAATGCAGGTAATACTAAGGTGCTCGCCGTATTACAGGCAATCACAATTAAGGACGCATCGATCCTGTTAACAATAGAAGTGATAAGAGTCTTACAGCCACTTACAAGCACCTGTTCTTCCAACTCACCGTACGGCAGGCGGGCATTATCGAAAAGGTAGCAATATTGTTTATCGGGTAGCACTTGCCTTATCTCGTCGAGAATAGATAAGCCACCTATTCCTGAATCAAAAACAAGTATTGGTCCTGACAAATCCCTTCTCCATTTAGTATGCATACACCAATTTTCACACAATAGCCCTAAAATCGGAAGCTAGAAACTGGACATCCTAGCTATCTAGTATAATAATTCCGCCCAAATCAAACCAAGGGTGATCAATAAATGAATTTAGCAGCAATGGATCCTAATACCTATGATGCGCAACTCGAAGAAAAACGTATCAAGCTGGACAAGATATTCACTGATTTTGATACACCAAAGCTAGAAGTTTTTGGCTCCGAGCCAACTCATTATCGTATGCGTGCCGAATTCCGCATATGGCATGACGGTGAGGACATGTACTACTACATGTTTGATAAAGCACTCGACAGTAAGGTCCGTTGCGATCAATTTCTCCCCGCGAGTGAATTGATCAATAAGGTGATGCCAGCCCTTATGGAAGAGCTAAAGCCCAACCCGACTCTGAGACATAGATTATTCCAAATAGATTTCTTATCAACTCTTAGTGGCGAAATCTTAGTGTCTTTGTTGTATCACAAGCAACTTGATGCACAGTGGGAGATTGAAGCTAAGGTCTTAAAAGAGAAGTTAGCGGCCAGCTTCAACATCAACCTTATTGGTCGAGCGCGTAAACAGAAACTGATAATGGACAAAGATTTTGTCATTGAGTCATTAACGGTGAATAACGAACTGCTTCAATATCATCAGATTGAAAATAGCTTTACACAACCTAATGGTAAAGTTTCGGTGAAGATGTTGGAATGGGCTATTGATGTCACTAAGAATAGCCAAGGTGACCTATTAGAACTTTATTGTGGTAATGGTAATTTTTCTATCGCCTTAGCACAAAATTTCGATCGCGTATTAGCCACAGAACTCGCAAAACCTTCGGTTGAGTCCGCACAATACAATATCAAGATAAATAAGATCGACAATCTACAGATCATCCGTATGTCGGCAGAAGACTTTACCGATGCAATGGCAAAGAAGCGTACCTTTAGACGCCTTGAGGGCATCGACTTAGACAGTTATAACTGTAATACCATCTTCGTTGACCCACCTAGAGCAGGTATGGATCCTGATACCGTGAAGCTGGTGCAAGGTTACGATCGTATCGTTTATATCTCATGTAACCCGAATACTTTAATCGACAACTTAATTGAGCTGAACAAAACACATAAGATCACGCGCTTTGCACTATTTGATCAATTCCCATATACAGATCATATGGAATCGGGAGTCTTCTTAGAGAGGCGCTAATCCATTTGCAAAGGCATAAACGTTCTAGATAAGAAAAGGGCCAATGAGCCCTTTTTTATCTCTACAATAATATCTAAATCATAGAGAAAATTTAAACGTATTAATGTAAAAGACGCTATCTATTATCTACCTTTTGTTGCAATACCTCAGCACCTTTAGCCACCATACGTAGCTGTATCACCAGTCGGTCTGCAAGCACCTTCCTGTCCACTCGCTTCATATCTAACGCCGCAGCTCCCGCGTTAAAGACCAGTGTTACCAATGCCTCTGCCTGGGCCCTTGCTAATTCAGGACTTCGCCTCGCTGTCGCTTCGGTATAATGGGCTAATTCAGAGATAAAATGCTCGATTTCACGAGCCACCGCGGCACGAAATGGAGCCGACGTCCCCGAACGTTCGTGTAATAGAATCCGAAACACATTAGGGTTTGATTCTAATACTTCCATAAAGGTATCGACAGAAATTCGGATAACACTTCCGCCAGCTTCGGCTCGCTGTCGCCCTTTACGCATCAGCTGTCTGAGAGTTAACCCTCCCTCATCGACCATGGTGAGTCCAAGCTCATTCATATCTTTGAAATGACGATAAAACGAGGTTGGTGCGATTTTGGCTTCCCGCGCAACTTCACGCAAACTCAGACTAGAGAAACTACGCTCAGCATTTAATTGATTAAACGCCGCATCGACGAGTGCCCGACGCGTCTTCTCTTTCTGCTGTGCTCTTATACCCATCATGATGGATCCGCTATCTTAGGTGTTATCACGAGATGATACATTTTTTGATAGTAAAACGCAGCCCTTTGCTCCCACTTCAAACTTGACCTTATCAGTTTGACAGGCTAAATTAGCGTACAGATGTACGCTCAAAATCGAACTGGAAATTATTAATGAATAAACCGCCCTTAATTTGGACCAATGTGTTGCTATTTGCCATCACATTTCTTGGTGCCGCAATCCTCGTCCCTTGGTATGGGATCCTACGTGGTTATGGCTTAACTGAATGGGTGGCCTTTGTTGGTTTTGCCTTTGCCAGTGGTCTATCTATTACTGCTGGATATCATAGGCTCTGGTCTCACAAAACATATAAAGCCAGTTCAGCTGTACGCTTTATCTTTGCCTTAGGTGGTGCATTAGCATTACAAAATAGTGCCCTTCACTGGTCTTCCGATCATCGCGTTCACCACAAACATGTCGATAACAACGACAAAGATCCTTATTCAGCAAAAATGGGATTTTGGTATAGCCACATAGGCTGGATGCTAAGGGAGTACCAATCTCAGCGTTATCACGATTATAAAAATGTTCGTGACCTACAAAATGACAAGATTGTCATGTGGCAACACAAGTACTACTTAGCCTTAGTGGTTCTGATGAATATTGGTCTGCCTGCATTTCTTGGCTGGCTCAACGGCGACATACTAGGCATGCTCTTGATGGCGGGTTTGTTAAGGCTGGTTGTCGTCCATCATTGTACCTTTTTCATCAATTCTCTGGCCCATGTCTGGGGAAGTCAGCCCTACACAGATAAAAATACCGCCAGAGATAACGGCATCATTGCCCTTCTCACCTATGGTGAGGGCTACCATAATTTTCACCATATCTTTGAAAATGACTATCGAAATGGCATTAGGTGGTGGCAATACGATCCAACCAAATGGCTTATCAACGCGTTAAACTGGTGTGGACTGGCTAAAGATCTCCGCGTCACCCCTCAAGAGAGAATCGAGAGTGCCAAATTAAAGATGCAGCTACAACGCACTCAAAACCGTGTCGCCTTGTTACCCAATGGTGATGAAGTGCTTGAGAAACTTCAAGCCGAGTATGAACTTCTAAAAGAACATCTGAGCGACTATTACAAGGCAAAGAAAATCTTGCTCGAGGCTAAACGCAAACAGTTAGCAAATAAACAGCTCATGCTACAAGTTGATGAAATGAAGCAACGTTTCCTCGCACAACAAAAAAACTGGCAGATGCTGACATCCTCTTACGCCTAATGACTTATGTAAACTAGGCTTATACGACCACCTTAACTCGGTGGTCGTACTCTTTAGTTCTCACCAATGTCAAAATACAGCAGTTTATAGACTCATCCCACACACATTACCTTCTCCCTTAGCTTAATCGTCACTCCTGTAGATTGAAGTGCCTTAGCGATAGGTCTATTATGACCGCCTAACCATCTTATCAACGGACTTTTGCGTTCATGTCAGAATCAGAAATAAAGCTTACCGAATACAGTCATGGCGCGGGATGTGGCTGTAAAATATCTCCAAAAGTCCTAAGTACCATTTTAGCCTCTCAACTTCCTGTGTTCGAAGATCCGAATATACTCGTTGGTAATCAAACCAGAGATGACGCTGCCGTTTATAAACTCAATGATGAAACCGGTATCATCAGCACCACCGACTTCTTTATGCCGATTGTCGATGATCCTTTTACCTTTGGCCGTATCGCTGCGACCAATGCCATCAGCGACATCTACGCCATGGGCGGCACCCCAATAATGGCAATTGCGATCTTAGGCTGGCCAGTCAATAAATTATCACCCGAGGTAGCACAGCAAGTTGTTGATGGTGGGCGTCAAGCCTGCGCCGATGCAGGAATAATGTTAGCGGGAGGACACAGTATCGATTCCCCCGAGCCTATCTTTGGTTTAGCCGTATCCGGTCAGATCCCACTCAGTGAACTAAAACAAAACGATACGGCCAAACATGGCGATAAACTCTATCTGACTAAGCCATTAGGCATAGGTATTTTAACTACCGCACAAAAGCAGAAGAAGATTGCCGCAGAAGACACCAACATCGCCGTCGAAGCCATGTGTCAGCTCAATAAAATTGGTGCTGTAGTTGCTAAAATCCCAGGCGTAAATGCCATGACAGATGTCACTGGATTTGGCTTAGCAGGCCATCTTATCGAGATGTGTCTCGGAGCTAAACTCAATACACAAATTTCTATTTCAGCATTACCTTTACTCCCTAAAGCCGAAAAGTATCTGGAGTTAGGATGTATTCCTGGTGGAACCCATAGAAACTTCGAGAGCTATTGCGAGCATTTACCTCAGCTAACCGATGTTGAAAAGGCAATCATCTGCGATCCTCAAACCAGTGGTGGTTTACTCCTATCGGTAGCAAGCGAAGCAGAGAGTGAATTAGTGGCTCTATTGAAGGAACAGGGTATCGCAGTCAACTGTATTGGAACAATGACAAATGCCGAGCAGCCGACATTAGTGGAGCTCCTTTAATGAGCCACAATATAGTTCCCAAGAGTGCCTACAGAGAGATCATGCTCAGTGGCCATCCTATGATGGACGTCAGAGCCCCTATAGAATTTAATAAGGGAGCATTTCCATCGAGTACTAATTTGCCACTCATGCAAGACAGTGAGCGTCAAAAGGTGGGAACGTGTTATAAGAATAAAGGTCAGGAGGCGGCAATTGCCCTCGGCCATTCACTGGTCAATGGTAAAATAAAAAAACAGAGAGTCGAAGCATGGCTTGAGTTTATTAGCCTGCATCCCAATGCCTATATTTATTGCTTTCGTGGTGGGCTAAGATCGCAACTGACACAGCAATGGATAAAAGAGGCTGGGATAGATATTCCCTATATTGAGGGTGGTTATAAAGCCATGCGTCAATACCTGATTGACGTGATAGATGAGGCGCCAAAACTGAGTCCTATCTATATCCTCAGTGGAATAACGGGCAGTGGTAAAACAGACTTTTTACTTCAACGCTCTGAGGCTATCGATCTCGAGGGTCTGGCGCATCATCGTGGCTCCAGTTTTGGGCGATATCATGAGCCACAACCGAGCCAGATAAATTTTGAAAATAACATGGCGGTCTCATTACTCAAACATCAACAGAGATCGGAAAAATGTCTGCTTGTTGAAGATGAAAGCTTCCTGATTGGACGTTCTGCAATTCCCAAGCAGTTCTACTCCGGTATGCAAGATGCTGATATGCTTGTTCTTGACGAACCTGAGGAAGCCAGGCTAAACAGGCTACTGAATGAATATGTTCATAAGATGCACTCCGGCTATGTAGAGCGCTTAGGTGAAGAGGCTGGTTTCGATGCTTTTACTGAGTACTTGAGCCAAAGTATCACCAGTATTAAGAAGCGCCTCGGCGGTCAGTTACACGATGAGTTTCAATCCATCATCGCCAATGCACTTAATATTCAACGCCAGCGTGACGATACTCAACCGCATCTGGAATGGATCTCTCTGCTTCTCACTAAATATTACGACCCTATGTACCAATACCAGTTAGACAAGAAACAATCCAGGATCGTATTCAAGGGATCACATCAAGCCATGCATGAATGGTTAGATGAGTATTCGTCGAAACGCTAATCCATACTGAAAGCTGAGAGCCTCTAATATTTGTTAAAGGCTCTTTCTTTATGTGACCATCAACTCAGACGTATTAAGAGACGAGTCCCCTCTTTTCGAATCCAGGCTTCTGGCTTCGACGCTGTTAAGTGGTTAATACTGATATAGCGCTTAGGCACAGAGTCCAGTCGCTCGTTCAAACCATCGGCTAAAGTTAAATAATCCACCGTTGACAAGTACACTAACTCGTTATCAGACAGTGCAATTTCAATTTGACTCAGCATATCCTCCAACTCTCTTGAATGCTGCTCATGAGTTTCATCCGCCCCCTTACTTTGGGACACATTAAATTCTGCTACCATCCTTCCCCACCTCAGCAATCCAGGCCAAATTCCTTGCCTCAATGTACCTTGCAACATAATACGGATCGGTCTTATAGAAAGGTGCTGCATCAAGAACAACTCCTTAGGAGTACTGGTAGAACCGATAAGCAAGGCCGCTTCTGTTTTAGGAATAATATCTCTATCTATTACCGTTACCGGATGAATAAAGAGGGAATGCAGGTAACCGATAAATTTTATTCCTAATTCGGGCTGCTTAGTATAGAGATAAAGCCCGACGGCAAGATTCGTGATCGCGAGTAACAGAAATAACTCTGCAATGCTCCAATTAAAGACGCCAAGAATAACCATGGAAACAACGGCGGAAACAACCATAAACAGCGCATTTACAATGTTATTTGCCGCTATTGCCTGAGCACACTCATCCTCTTTGGTTCTGGCTTGAATGAATGCGTATAGGGGGACAATGAAGATCCCGCCGCTAACCCCCACCATAAAAAGATCAAACATCAATCGATAATGCTTTGGCTCATCCAGGAAAGAGAATGCGGTATAAACATGCTCTGGTTCCCACGTTCCTCCCGGAATGGCCCAATAAAGGTCGACACCGAATAGGGCTAAACCCAATAATCCAAAAGGCAAAAGCCCTAACTCAACCTGTTTAAACGAGAACCGCTCACACGTAAATGAACCAACCGCAATACCGATAGAAAAGAGGGCTAACAGCAGTGAGACGACAGTCGCTCCGGAGTGCAGGTGTATTTTGGCAAAGTTGGGAAACTGGGTTAAGTAAGTCGCCCCAAGAAACCAGAACCAACTGATAGCAAGGATGGCAATCCATACAGAGGGTGTATCTTGTACTTTTCTGATGCTATTGATACTGCCGGATAAGGGCGTAAACCGCAGCTTTTTGGGTTCATGCTTTAACGGTATCGCTGGAATGAGCAGACTCGAAAGATAGCCTGACAGGGCCAAAAAACAAACCGACAAGGCAGCGAAAAGCTCAGGGCTATCACTTGCCACAATAAGACCAGCGGTGATCGTACCCGTGAGAATGGAAATAAAGGTCCCCATTTCAACCCAAGCGTTACCCGTGACTAACTCTTTCTCTTTAAGCACCTGCGGCAGGAGAGAGTATTTCACCGGACCAAAATAGGCAGATTGGACACCAGTCAGAAAGAGCAGTAACAACATCAATAGATAGCTTTGGGTCATTATTGCCACGGCAGCGCAAAGCATGATGATCACTTCTAACAGCTTAAGACGCCTGATCAGCAAAGCTTTATCGATATTATCCGCAATCACTCCCGCATGGGCTGAGAACAGAAAAAATGGCAATATAAACAAGCCTGCGGCTAAATTGACAAAAAGATTGACCTCTATAGGCAGGCTATCGACTTGAGAATAGGTGACGAACAGGAGTAAAACATTTTTATACACATTGTCGTTCAGTGCACCAAGGCACTGAGTAACGAAGTAGGGGAAAAAACGCCTATGCAGTAACATCTCAGCCTAACCAGCTGAAAAATCTACTTAACATAAGTCAGTAACAACCTAGGTTCTTCATCACCAAAATAGTCCGATTCATAGTCTGTCTGAACGAAGCCCAATTTCAGGTAAAGCTCCTTAGCACTATTTTCAGGATCGACGGTCAAGTGTACATGAGTAACCGATGAGGGGAGTCGACTCAGAAATTGAGTCAAAAGCTTGCGTCCAATCCCACGCCCCCGCAACGTTTCACTGACAGCGACAGATAAAATCCAGCAAAGGTGCGGTTTCGCTCCCGGAGCTGCAAGTAGATAGCCCTGTGGAGTCCCATCATCGCAGGCCAACAAGAAACCCTCAGGCCAACAATCTAATGCCTGGCGAAAGAAAAAATCTGGATAACCATGACCTGGAAAGCAAGCCAGTTCGAGTGCATGCACGCCTTGAAGATCTCTCTTACCCGCAAGGCGTATCTGTATCGTGTTACTCATTCATTAAAATTCTATCCCACTCGAGCTGAGGGGAGCCAACAACAATAAAGTTCGGATTTTCAAGACTCTCCCGTTCGTTGTAACTAAGCGGCTGAAGCTCAAGATCCATTATCTGACCGCCTGCTTCCTCAACGATAATCTGAGCGGCTCCCGTATCCCACTCACCCGTAGGACCAATGCGCACATAACAATCGGCTTTCCCTTCTGCAATCAAACAGCTCTTCAGTGCAGCGCCACCGAGTACAATTAATTCACAAGACTTAGACTGATTAAAGAGCTTTAATACCGACATAGGATCTTGACGACGACTCACCGCGAGCTTCAGAGGAAGTTCATCACTATCGGGAATCTGACGACTGGTGATCCTTACTTCCGATTTTTCATCTCGTTTATAGGCACCAAGCCCCGCGATGGCGTAATAACACACTTCTGTCATAGGAACATACACCACTCCCATGATGGGACGATTATGTTCAACGAGCGCGATGATGACCGAGAAATCCCCGCTCCCGGCAATAAACTCACCAGTCCCATCGAGTGGATCGACGAGCCAATAACGACTCCAATGCTCTCTCTCAGAGAAGGGAATATCGGCATCTTCCTCGGACAATACCGGGATATCGGGCGTTAACGTCTTCAGTGCTGAAGTTATAATATTGTGTGCTGCGATATCAGCAGAGGTAACCGGGGTATTGTCCGATTTAATCTTTTTATCAAATGTGCCATTCAAATAGATAGTTCGTATCTCTGAACCAGCCTTAACCGCAATATCAATAACGTGCTCTATGTAATCTTCTGGCTTCATAACCGCTCCAACAGCCTACTACCACTAACCAATTCAAAAAGAGTGCATATACATAACACCAAGTACCATTATAGTTTTAGATATTTCTGAGCTAAAAACAAGGCACTCACACTTCTTGATTCAGAAAAATCTTCCAACTCCAAAAGAGACTGCCACTTATCGAGAGGCCAATGGACCAGCTCAATGGGCTCAGGTTCATCCCCCTCGAGCTGACTTTCAAATAGCTCTTCTGCAATAAAAATTTGCATCTTACTGGCAAAATATCCTGGAGCTAAGCTGAGTTCCATAAGGTGTGTCAGCTTAGCGGCACCAAATCCAATTTCCTCCTGCAGCTCTCTGTTCGCCGCTTCATGAGCTTCCTCTCCTGGATCGATTAATCCCTTAGGAAAACCCAGTTCATAAGAGTGAGTCCCAGCGGCATACTCCCTACCGAGTAGCAGAGTTTTATTGTTGAGAACCGGAACCACCATGACAGCACCACGGTTATTGCCCTTCATCCTTTCATATTGACGTTCAACCTGATTCGAAAACTTCAGGTGTACCTGCTCGATTTTAAACAGGCGGCTCTGGGCAACGATCTCTGTGCCTAAAATTTCCGGCTTCTTGTCCTTCATGGAAGTTCCTGAATGAAATTGATATTGGCTTAACCTTACAATCTTACTATTATGTGTTTAATCCACAACCTGAATTTACAAAGAACCTATGTTTCCATGGAATAAGATAGATACGGTATTGCTCGATATGGATGGCACCCTGCTGGATCTTCATTTCGATAATCACTTTTGGTTAACCTTGGTTCCCAATGAACTAAGCCATCAAAAAGGCCTCGATAGCCAAGCCGCTCAGCAACTGGTTGAAACAGCATATCAGAAAGTATTTGGCACTCTAGATTGGTATTGCTTAGACTATTGGCAGCAAGAGTTACAGATAGATATCCTAGGGTTACATAAAACCTTAGTCGATAGAATCCAGCTGAGGCAAGACAGCATGCCTTTCTTAACGGCATTAGGCAGAAAGGGTAAGTCACGTATTTTGGTGACTAATGCTCACCCACACAGTCTTTCACTAAAGCTTGAGCATACCGATCTGAGCAAGGGCTTAGATATGATGATCTCAAGCCATGAGACGGGTTACCCCAAAGAGCATCCACAGTTTTGGCGACATCTGTTTCAACAGTTCAACTTAGACCCAAGCCGCTGTCTGTTTATTGATGACAGCGAAGCCATTCTAAAAGCCGCAAATGTCGCTGGGGTGGGTTATCAACTAGGTATCACCAATCCTGATAGCCAAAAACCAGATAAGGTTTTTAGCGATTTCCCATCGATTGGAGATTATCACCTGCTACTGGATGACCTGATGGCCGATTGAGGAGAGCTTCACACCGTGAAACTTCGCCTGAAACCGAAGGGAAAACCGCGATGAGGCTGGATAAGCCGTCTTTATTTAATAAAGGAGAAAACCAGATAAACAAAAGGAGGTTTCCCTATGCTCAGGAAAAAGATTAACGAGAACATCTCGCTTTGCGATTTCTAAGTCAGCAAAATCGAAACCAGGCGCAACCGTACCTGTCTCTTATACACATCT
>SDWK01000435.1 GCA_004195335.1 Shewanella sp. | reverse complement strand
TCTCGTGGGCTCGGAGATGTGTATAAGAGACAGGGCTTTGAGCGCGCGCACTGCACAGGCAGTAACGCCTTTACCATCGCCTCATAAGGCATGCTAAGCGCAATGCCGACATCCTCTGGTGCATACACCGTCAGATGTTTATCTATGCTGGTCTCAGGATCAAAGCTTCTGGAATAGGTGAGTGCAACCACGCCATCTTCGGTGCTCTTCTTTACGATTCGTGATGTGAGCCAAGGATTTTTTTCTAATATCATCGCCAAACGCTGACGTAGGAATTCAACCGGGGGAGTGCCTTCAAACAAGGTCAGGGTAGTCACAGGTGGCAGGTGCAGATTTTCAAGTTCCCACTGGGTCAACTTCAGCGTTTCTCTGCCGTCGGGCTTAGCATGTTCATCCTTGCTCATTTGATACTCCCACTTGCTTTACTATTGATTGAGGAACAGATTATTGAAGCTCAATCGTTTAACGTCCACTCTTGATAAAGCTCAGCTTATTTGAACAAGCTACAACATCAATATCGCTTTAAACCAAGGTTACGACACACTTTTCCCTTTTTATCAGCTTTCTTCTTAATCAAAGCTTTGTCATTTAGATGTGCCTTCACTCTGCGGTGAAGATGGATAATTTAAGCGTTAACGGCTGACCGAGCCAACTCGCATACTTAGTATGATCCATGAGGTCATCACCCGTCACCGGATGTAACAGCACCGATAAACCATTACGATGGGAGTCGATCCAAGGTAGGAACATATCGAACTCCTCACTGGTAAACGCGATCTCGAAACTCCATTTAGGATGCGGTCCGACTAACTTCGTATTTAAGTTACCGACGTACAAACCAAGTTGAGTATAGATCATGCCTCTCAGTTCAATCGCGTGATCCATTGTGGTCTCATCGAAATACAGATGAGCGTGGTAATTCGAATGCCTATTGGCTGGGAATGCCATAACAGTAACCTCGATTTTCTGTCTTTCCTGATGATAGAGTGACGCTAATAACATGTTGGAGAAAACCAGAAATATAGCAATAATTTTCTCGGTAGTGACTCCACTGTTGTCGATGAGTAAGCTTAGCAAGGGAGTAATCAACATTGCTGCCAGAAAGTAGCTTCTATAAATTTCAGGAGTCATTAGTTAATCCATTAATCTTTGCCAGCGTATTATTCGGCGTGCCGTAGATGTACAAGCTTGCTGAATAACGGCGTTGCAGACCATTGAAAATGCCTGAAACCAAACATGGGGAGCTCACTATTTAGCACGTTGGAAAGCGTTTCTTGTTGCCAAGGATTGGGGGATTTACCATGTGTCTGATGACGTCAAGAAGAAGGCGTAGTTTCTGCATCAATTAAGCTTTGGCGGGGAAGTCAGGAAGCTTGCGTATGAGCAAGCTTCCTGATGCTGAACTAGACGACGATGTAAAGTGGCCAGCCGAGTAGACCGATTAGACCTTCTTTATATTCCAATCGCTCCAGTCGTTCCGGGGAGGCATTCTTCAATGCCAATTCCCGGTAACTGCGAGCAAAAGTCAGGGTGCGCAGTAGCGCGGCATTGAAATTTTTGCCCAAATCAACACGGATAGCGGCGGCGAGGTCTTTGGGTAACTCGTCAAGTGCAATCCTGGTTTGTTGCTCGATAAAGTCGAGGTTAAACCATTCTTGATTGAGTTCCAATTGAGCAACACGATGCTTAAGATCTTGCCTGACTTTTTTACCTTCGAAAAATATCCGGTACAACACGGCTTCAGCCAGGGTACTTTCCAGGTTGATGTGATCCATAGGATCGAAGCTGCCGGCGACATAAAACTGTGCCAGCAAGGCGTAGATGGATTGCTGGCGGTTATGCTCGGTCAATGCATCTTGGTAACAGAGCCAGCCTTGCCATTCATCCGCATCGGGCGGACTCGAGACTTGGTCGAGCAATATTTTTTCCACGTCGCCGTAGATGGACTTGCCATGAAGCCGGTACTTGCTGACTTTAGTCAGCATGCCCCAGCCCTTCTGGAAAGATTTGACAACACCATCGGGAGTCAGCAGCAGGGCGATAGATTTTTGCTGGTCTTGGCCGGATAAGGCCATCAAGCCCAGACTGACGACACCAATCACATCCTGCGCCGCTTGCTCAAGCAGATGCATTTTATACTTGTTATAAAACTTGTCGGCAAGCTTGAGGCTCATCAAGATGGCTTTCGCTTTGATCTGTGCCAGTTGCTCGTCGTTCAGCAGCGCCTCGGTCCGACCATAGGTCAGTACCTGGCTGAGGTACGGACCCTGATTTTCGTCACGTAATACCAGTTGCATTTGCAGACCTCTTAATCAAGAAAGCTAAACATGTCATCAACTTCGGCATATTCATCGGTAACCTGGTTCTTGTCTTTGGCCTGAATCACCAACTCGCTAGCGAACTGGTTGATAATGGTCTGCCAGCCAGAGCTTTCGTTACGGAGCAGGTTCTTAATCGACTTCTCGACCTCGGGCGCCCTATCTCGGATCAGTGTCAGCAGACTGCGGGGATCGTCGATGCTGAGGCTGTGTGCCTCTTCATCGGCTTGCCAATCGGAATAGCCCACGGTGTCTTCATCCGCCTCATCATCGAAGGTGTCGTTGATCACCTCTTCATCGGCGTTGGTGCCACCTAGGATGAGCTCGATAAAGGGAATCGACAGATAAAACAGCGCCGCTGAATCTTCGGCCAAACACTCTAATATGGCGGTTTGCTTCTCTTCGCTGTCCTGAACCCTGATAAGGTAAGTCATAAAATCGAAGGTATGCTGCATTAACTCTTCGGCATTACTCTTGATTTTTTCTTCCCAGTACAGCGGCTGCTGGCAGACGATGTCGCGGATCTGCTCTGGGGTCATCAATTCGGACATAATCGATGGACACGAGATATCATGGTGACTGTTTATCTGTGTCAACGTCACGATATCCATGTGCTCAATCACATCGACCAATTGATCGTCAGACATAGTATTGGCGATCAACTCAAATCTCTTACTCGCCTGTTTGGGCTCAACATCGGCCAGCTCTTTTATCTCGGCGGCAGTAATTTCAATGAGATTGTTCATTCGGTTTCCTCATCATAATGATCGTAATAACCTTCTTCTTCGTCAGCATTGTTCTCATTGTCATAATCATCTTGCTCATCGGTATCATCATCCGCATTCGTTTTTTGCGGGGTTGACTCTCCCTGTGTCGCTAACAAAAAAATCACCGCACAGCTTTCGATTAATAGATCTTCGTTATATTTACGTACTGCCAGCACCAGTGGCAGATCGGCATTGTTAAACGCGATCGAGGTCTTAAAGTCATCCCAGTCGGGCTGAATATTCACAGCAATCCAATGTGACCATTGACGCTTCGATTCGGAAGAGAACTTGACTCTGTCAAAGAGTGCGACCGGCAAATATTCGGGAACAGAACTCAGCATCGAGGGATCAGCCAATAATATTTCTCTGATTTGGCTGGTAAATCGCGCCAGCGCATTTGGCGTGTCCGGGTCGTTGTATGATTCTATATTGTCATTGGCATTATTTTTTAGCTCATTAATGCGTGAGATATTAAGATGTTTGGGCATTGGATACTCAGGAATAATATTCGTCCCACAGCTCCCGCATAGCGGCAGTGGGATCGTTCACAATCACGTTGTTAAAATCTTTGATAAAGGCATTTCTCAGCTTTTTATCAGAGAGAACTTCGTAAGCTTTTTTGACTCGTTGTAGCTGGACTGCGGCCTGTTGTTTTTCATCTTCAGACACGCCGAGCAATTTATCCGGATGATACTTGTTCGATAACCGTTTATAGGCTTTTTTTATGTCTTCTTCTTTGGCACTGAGTCTGACACCCAGCACACTAAAGTGGTTAATCATATTTATTCCTGCAGGCGATGGAGCAGTGATTGCGAGATAAAGAAGTCCGTCAATCCATAAAACTTTTAGCCCTCTATTATAT
>SDWK01000426.1 GCA_004195335.1 Shewanella sp. | reverse complement strand
CGGGAAATGGTTGATCTCAAACGAGGCGATCTTATAGCAGGGTACCTCTAAGTGTTCCAAAAAATCGACACTGGTTTCATCGAAGGGCGAGCTAAATGCGATCAGGCCATGTTCTTTTGCCAGCTGGAATAGATCTCGATGCCACTCCCAAGGGGTATGAGCTTTTTGATAGAGACTGTAAAGGTTTTCACCCTGCCACAAGCTGGCATCTTCGGTGATTTGAAACTCTGGATTTTGACAGTTGAGGGTAATGGTATCGGCGGTATAGGTTTGCAGTTTTATCGCACCAACCCCGGCATTAGCAGCCGCTATGATCATTTTCTCGGCAACGTTTATATCTTGACCATGATTACCCGACATTTCAGCGATAATAAAGGGCGACTGCGCGTCACTGATCATGCGGCCATCAATGCTAATGAATTTGTTCATCATTGATCACTCGCCGTCTTGAGCTGCGCTTTACACATAATTTCAGCCACCTGCCAGTCCTCTTCAGTATCAATGTCCTGTACTCGGTAGCGAGGGATCACAACCGCTTTACTCTTGTTTGACGCTTCCCCTAAGAGCGCCGCTTTAGTTCCCCAAAAAAAGTGCGCGGCATCATGGTAGGCTTCTTGCAGATCCTGGGAACGAGTCAATGCATAGTCAGGCTGAATCATGGAGAAGTAATTCTCAGCGTCCAGCTTCAGGGCACGCTGAATAGGAAAGGGGAAGGTGGTGACCGCCATGACCCTATCAACATTATCTTGCTGAAGAAGATCCAAGCCACTTGCAATATCCGCCTTATCGAGCAACGGGGCGGTGGCGTAAATACAGCAGGCGCAATCGACAGCAACGCCCTCACCCTCAAACCACTGCAAGGCATGCTTAATCACATCAGCAATCACACAGTGATCATCGGCTAATGCTGCGGGCCTGATAAAGGGTGTTTGCGCACCGTATTGTCGAGCTATAGCGGCAATTTCTTCATCATCTGTAGATACAATCACCCGGTCAAAAAGGGTTGATTCCAGCGCTGCAGCAATAGAGTAAGCAATAATGGGTTTGCCCAAAAAAGGGCGGATGTTCTTTCGCGTAATCCGTTTACTACCACCACGGGCGGGAATGATTGCTATTTTTAAGCCCTTCATTGCAAACACTCCCGCAATGATGCTATGACGAAGTCCTGCTCAAATTCGGTTAAATCAGGGTATAAAGGGAGCGTTAACGCGCCTTTATAATAATGTTCGGCCTTGGGGAAATCTCCCTCATTAAAGCCCTGTTGTTGATAATAGGGCTGTATATGCACAGGAATATAGTGCACATTAACGCCTATTCCTTTGGCTATGAGCGTATCATAAATTTCTTGTCGACTTGACGCAGACGGTAGCTCAATCACATACAGATGCCAGGCCGCACAATCACTGTCTGCTTCCCGGACAAATTTAAGCGGTAAATCTTCAAAAGCATCATTATAACGGCTGACTAACTGCCTACGCTTTCCAATAAATCCGGCTAAGCGCTTAAGTTGAACAACGCCCATTGCCGCTTGAATATCGTTCATTCGGTAATTAAAACCGAGCCGCTGCTGCTCGTAGTACCAAGGGCCATGAGACGTATTTTGTAAAGATTCTTGTTCTTTACTAATCCCATGGCTGCGCAGTTCTCGCAATCGCTGAGCCAAGCCCCTGTCATTGCATGTAATCATCCCCCCCTCGGCGGAGGTCATGGTCTTTACCGGATGGTAGCTGAAAACGGTCATATCACTGTGGCGACAACTACCCACGATAACGTCACCATAGCGGCTACCCATTGCATGAGCGGCGTCTTCAATTACATAAAAACCATATTCTTTTGCCAGCTTAGCGATACCCTCCATATCACAGGGTAGACCGGCAAAATGGACTGGCACCACAACCTTGGGCAAGCAGTTATTGTTCTTTGCTTGCTTTAACTTCGTGCTCAGCGCAGAAAGGCTGAGGTTCCGTGTCAGTGGGTCGATATCGATAAAATCAACGTCAGCTCCACAGTAGCGAGCGCAGTTAGCTGAGGCTACGAAGGTATTGGGGCTCGTCCAGAGGCTATCACCGTGGCCAAGCCCAAGGGCTATACAGGCAAGGTGTAATGCGGCGGTCCCGTTAGAAACGGCAACGGCATTATCAGCGCCACAATAATCGCTAACGGCTTGTTCAAACGCCGGCACCATCGGGCCTTGGGTTAACCAGCCGGAATGCAGAACTTCAACAACCGCGTTAATCTCCTCAACATCGATATGTTGATGACCGTAGGGGATCATAGTTGCTCCTGCTTGTTCAGAGCCCTGATCTCCTCCACGGTTAAAAAATGATGGTTATCTTCTGAGTTATAACTCACTCCTTTTTCTACGGGTTCCCCCCTCTCTTGCAATTTATTAATCGCGTATTCATTGAGACCACCAGAGTGAAAGCGGATTGTCGGTTTAATCACGTAGTGATCGTCAAACTCAAGTGTCAGATGAGAATCATCCTCAGGACACATGGTTTCTTTCAATTTTTCACCTGGGCGAATGCCGACGATCTCTATGGGCAAGTTAGGCGCCATCGCCTTGGCCAGGTCGGTAATCCGTATTGAAGGGATTTTAGGTACAAAAATTTCACCGCCTTGCATTCGAGTAAAATTTTTAAGGACAAAATCGACCCCTTCCTGCAAGGTAATCCAAAAACGCGTCATGTTCTCATCGGTGATCGGTAACTTTTCCGCACCTTCATCAATCAGCTTTTTGAAGAAAGGCACCACCGAACCGCGAGAGCCGACAACATTGCCGTAACGTACGACTGAAAACCGCGTATCTTGATCACCCACCATGTTATTAGCGGCAACAAAAAGCTTGTCGGAGGCCAACTTAGTCGCCCCGTAAAGATTAACGGGGCAAGCGGCTTTATCGGTAGAAAGTGCAATAGTCCTAGAGACATTATTGCCAATAGCGGCCCTGATAACATTCTCAGCACCGGTGATATTGGTGTGTATACACTCTGTAGGGTTATATTCCGCCGCCGGAACATGCTTGAGTGCAGCGGCGTGAATAATAAAATCAACCCCACGGCAGGCCTGCATAATACGCTCTTTATCGCGTACATCGCCGATAAAATAGCGCATTTCCGGCCCATTAAAGACCTGCTGCATCTCATATTGTTTAAGTTCATCGCGGGAAAAAATAATGATCTTTTTAGGCTGATATCGCTTAAGCAATGTTCTGGTGTACTGCTGACCAAAAGAACCGGTGCCTCCTGTGATCAAAATCACTTTATTATTAAACATACCCGCTCACTTTATTGTTGACTGTAAAAAAACGCCAAGATCACACAATTATTCGTGCGAAGTAAGGCATGGGCATGACTGTTTACCGACAAAAGTTATTTACTTGTTTTTCTATTTTGGCATCTCTACCCAACCAGACTTAACTTCACTGATCAATGCGGATACCTCATCCAACATCACAAGGTTCAATTCTATATTTGCGGTCGCTAAACGTTGAATCATATAGTCATACAACGGATCCAGGTTAGCCGCCACCTCACCACCCTTCTCAAGATCCAACGAGCCTTTGAGGTGAACCAGAATTCGGCTGGCTTTGTTGATCTGCTCACCCTTGCCGGCCATATCTTTCTGCTCGATCAAGCCCTTGGCCCGGCTGATCGCCGTCAATACACCAGCAAACAGCATATTGACCAGCTCGTGCGGGGACGCCTCTGAAACAGCGGTCTCCAGGCCGATCGTGTTGTATTGTTTCAGCGCTTTCTTGTTGTACGACATTTAAATGATCCTATTTAACTTTTAGCGGTAAAGGGTAGCCGATCAACCAAACCATCGAGCTGGCCGCTAGTGGCGTTAAGCGAACGGATTATAGCCTCCATCGCCAAAAATTGATTCTGTAACATCGTATGACGTGCTTCCATCTGTCGATCTAATGTTGTTCTATCTGTCGCTATATCG
>SDWK01000497.1 GCA_004195335.1 Shewanella sp. | reverse complement strand
ATCAACTTATAGACAAATACCGATTTATCTTGCCCGATACGATGCGCACGATCACTCGCTTGCTGCTCTGCAGCTGGGTTCCACCATGGATCCATATGAATAACGACATCGGCTGCAGTAAGATTTAAACCCGCACCGCCGGCCTTTAAGCTGATTAAAAATACAGGGACTTCATGTTGCTGAAAACGTTTTACTATACTTGCCCGATCTCGACTCTTACCCGTCAATTCCACATAAGTGACCGCTAATTGTTCCAACAGGTCACCTATCAAGGTTAACATGCTGGTAAATGAGGAAAAAATAAGAATTCGGCGCCCTTCTGCAAGCATCGAAGGGAGTTTATCTGCCAACCAATTGAGTTTACCGGAACTGGTGTAAAATTCGCTTAGGCCCTCGATATTCTCCTTAGAAAACGAAGTCATATTGTCACTCGCATCATTCGATGCCGTCACGCCATCAGTCTGACCGATAGAGCTAAGATCAAGTTTTAATAACTGAGGATGACAACACACCTGCCTCAGTTTTAGTAACGCATTACTTATCGCCAAACGATTTCTCTTTATGCCGGAAAGCAATACTGCTTTCTGAACCTCTTCGGACATAGTCAAACGAATGGTTTCGTAAAGATCGCCCTGTTCCTGAGTTAAGCTAATGTACTCATTGATTATGGTTTTTTCAGGCAGTTCGGTTGCTACATCCGACTTCATTCGACGTAGCATAAAAGGACTAATCCTCTTAACTAAAGCCCGACGCCTTTCATCGTCTTGCTCTTTTTCTATGGGGAATTGATACAAACGCTGAAATTGCGCATAGGTACCTAAAAAACCTGGCATCAAAAAATTGAACAAGGACCACAATTCACCTAAATGATTTTCCAGTGGCGTTCCCGTTAAGCACAGTTTATTCGTAGAAGACAAACTCGCTACCACCTTTGCAATACGACTACGGGCATTTTTAATGGTTTGTGCTTCATCCAAAACAATCAAATGGAAGTGTTTATCGGCCCAAAATTGTGAGTCCTGCTGCAGGGTACCGTAACTTGTTATTAATAGGTCAGTCGCTTCTATTTGTGATTCGAGCTTGTGGCGTCGAGGACCCGACCACAGAAGTGCATTAAGCGCAGGAGTAAATATCTGCGCCTCATGTAACCAATTTGCCAATAAACTCGTCGGAGCCACCACTAAACAAGGCTGAGATAATCGTCCGGATTCTTTATCGAGTAAAATACTCGCCAGTGTCTGAATGGTCTTCCCAAGCCCCATATCATCGGCCAAAATTCCGGAAAACGATTGGTTTTGCAAAAACTGTAACCAATTCAAACCTTGCTGTTGATACTCTCTCAATTTGGCATTTAACCCATCAGGTTGAGGCATAAAAAAATCATTGCCCTCGTCCCTATTCAAATATGAGTATAGCTGCTGCGCTTTATTGTTTAACCAGGTGTGTCCCTGCCAATGCCACTGCTTCTGTTGGTCCTTTATCTGTGAAGATAGCTCAGCAAGTCGAGTGATCTGGTGCATGGGAAGTGTCAGTGTTTCAGTATCCGACAGTGGCCTTGCTTCATATAATTCAACCAGAACGGCTAATATATGTTTGACCCTATCGACAGGTAAAGAGAGTCGCTCTCCACTATCTAGTTCCATCAAAATGGTATCTTGATTGTCAATGTTATCGACAAGTCCCATGCGAATAGCTTTAACCAGATAAGGTAATAGATTGATTTTCTGGCCGTTGAGTTCGACACCTATCTCTAGGTCAAACCAATTTTTACTACCAGAATCCTGAGCAACTTCACCGTACCAACGTTGGGCTTCTACAATGCTGAATCGGTTCTTCATATCAAATGCTATGCACCAACCCGCCAATGACAACCGATACAGGGCTATCATCTGCTCACTTAAAACACTGGGTAACAGACGACATCCAAGCGGACATTCCTGCCACACGGGAGACTCAAACATCGAAGTTAACAAGGGTAGTTCTGCCAGTTGAATATTCCATTCCGCGGCTAAGTTTAAGCTGCTTGGTACCTCTTGAGCATAATCAAAAATCTCACTCAATGAGTACACCAGCTCACCATTGGCTAACGAAAAGTTAGCCACCTCCAGTGACTGCGCAAGCGCATCATCCCAAGGGCATTCGACCTGATGCCGAGTAATTCTCAATTGTGGTTGCCAATCAAACTCGGCATCGAGATTGATGTCAGGCATCGAAAAGGTGTCAGAGCTGAGGACTAGGCTCATGCTAGCAAGATCAAGATAACTACCTGCGTCGATCTCAATAAAGGGTGCCGGATCCACAAAATCTTGATGATAGTGCAGCTCCATTTTTAATGCTGGGTTTGAACAAGTTTCCCAAAAACACCGTTGAGTCGAAACCAGATGCCGGATAAAATCGAGCCCGGTCTGTTCACTCAGGTTGACTGAAACGGCCTCCCGCTGTTTTACCTTCTCTATTTCACTGCATTGCTCAACCAGGGGAGATAGTCTATCCAGTAAGTATCGATCAGCCTGAGTGACGTACTTAGGCAATATACTTTTGGTAAACACGTCTAGACCCAGGTCGCTCTTAATCGAATAGATGCCGGTTTTACTCAAGTAACCTTTATGTACAGACAGATGCAATCCATCTTGGTTTTCAGACAACAGATAGATAATCCGGTGCCGAGCCATATTGGGATAAGGATCGAACCGTTGGTTTAACTCTGTTCTGAGCAGCCTTGTTGCCGTATCGGGTCTTTTTTTATCGCTGGCATAGGGAATAATAGGGTGTTGTTTCGCAATGTGATCAATTGCGATGGCGGCTAGGTGTTTACACGCCTTGTCTGTTTTACTGTGACAAGTACAATGAGAGTGGGTCGAGGCAACAACAGGCCCGGCAGACCAATCGAGCGCTGCATAGGTCGAACGAATACTCGTAGCCGAACTCTGACTCGATGCTTTTTGAGTACTGTTTTGAACACTTTTTTGAGTCATCACAGTATTCAGGTCATCGGGCTTAAACTCAGCGCGAATAATCAAACCTGAGTGTTCGCTCTTAACTAACGTTCCTGCTAACAACAGCTGCATACCATTAAATATTGCAGACTGACTAAAATACTCTTCTAGCTGTACCAATGAGATCGCCTTGCTCTAATCTTGATTACTGAGGCCGAAAAAGAAATGGACCATTAGAATTAAACCGAAAGTAAGAACTATAACATTGATTTTGAACGACTACAGATTATTTTAATCAATAATAGAAAAAGCCACCCCAAAGGATGGCTCAAGTTATCAATTACAATCTAAGACCTGTGAAATAACCAAGTAAGAGACAGAAAAAATCAGCTCTCATCCTCAATCGTTCCTTTTATACTCTTCTTCCCAGAAAACATCGCTGATATTATTCCTGGTTGATGACGACGCTCAGCCTGTATAACGGCGGCAACATGAAGCCCTATCAACATCATTAAAAAGTAAACACTATAGAGGTGAACGGTACCTGCGATACTCTTAACAGGTTTAATCTGTGCAAGTTTATTCTTGTCTACTCCCATTTCATCGTAAGGTTTAATAGACGTGGCATCGACACCATCGGCCGCAATATACTGAGAGATAGCAGAGCCGAAAGGAGGATAATAGATATCGGTACCCGCCCTGAATAGCCCTGTTGCCATGATCAAGGTCAGCGTCAACATGATGGTTACGACCGCAAGCTTACCTAATGGATTATGGCCAACATATTGCGGGTTGTGACCTTCTTTAAGTGCAGATTTATATTGTTTGATGGCGCGAATATTGGGTATATTATGCGAGAATCTTGCATAGCGGTTACCCATAAAGCCCCAGATAATTCGTACCAATAAGTTCGCGGCGAACAGGTAACCTATGATGACATGTAACTCTTTGAGTTTAATCTTGGCCTCAAGCGCGTCTATGCCTAAATCTTTACGAAACATCATGATTAAACCGACAAAAACTAAGCTTAACACCAGTAAAACATTCATCCAGTGAAACAATCGGCTCGGTCTATCCCAGACCTGGTAAGTGGTGGTCTTTTCAGACTTGCTGTTGTCATTGTTTTTCATCGCTAATCTCCTATAAGCATAAAATTTTTATAGGCGTAGCTTACGCCCATTTAAACTAATTTCAGTTAATATTCATTAATGAAACAATCACTTAAAAATAATCTATTGAGGAAAAATATTAATGAAAGATGTGCCTAACTCAAAGCAGTAAAATGTTCTACGCCAGCAATGTCAGCAAGTCCTGTTTAGGCATAGGTTTATAGAAGTAATAGCCCTGAACAGCCTCAATACCTGCAGAACGAACAAACTGATATTCCTCTTCAGTTTCTACTCCTTCGGCAATCACATGTAAATCCAGAGCATGGCTCAATGTCGTGATAGCCTTTACCAACGCTTGCTGTTTTACTGAAGAACCAGAATCTTGAATAAAACTCTTATCTATCTTGATGTGGTCTACTGGGAAGTGGCTTAAATACGATAGAGAAGAGTAACCCGTTCCAAAGTCATCGACAGCAATTTGGATCCCAATATCTCTTAGCTTCTGGAGTGAATCGATGAGATGCTGATGCTGCTTCATCAAGAGTGACTCGGTGATCTCCAAAGTAATACCATCGAAAGGGAAACTATCCGTGGTTAAATCCACGGCGATATCTTTTATAGATGTAACAAGACAATCTTGTAATGAATGAGACCAAAACTCATACATAGAAACATTAATGGTCAAACCTATCTCTATTCCCTTCCGCTTAAACTCCAGCAGTGAAGCCATTGCCTCTTGGCGCACCCAGTGTCCCAGCTCGACGATCAAACCGCTGCTTTCGGCAACAGGAATGAACACATCGGGAGAGATAAAAGTCCCTTCATGCTCCCACCTCAGTAACACCTCAGCGCGCACGATTTTATTATCTTCCAAACAAACAATCGGTTGATAGTAGAGTTCAAATGCATTGCATTCTAAGGCAAATTTTAGGTCGTTATGTAGTTTCGCCGTTAGCTCTGCATCCTGTTGCATCTGCTGTGTAAAGAAGTGAAAACAGTTTCGGCCTTCACTCTTTGAAATATACATCGCCTGATCGGCACAGTTTAGCACCTGTTCAAGGTTCATTGCATCTTCGGGAAACCTGGCAATACCAATACTGATACTGGTCAACACTCGCTTGTTTTGGCCCAACATATAGGGCAAAACAACAGAGTCATTAATGGCATGTGCTTGCTGGACAAGCTCACTATCTTTGACCATACCGGGTAGGAAAAGCGCAAATTCATCTCCTCCTAATCTGGCGACTAAGGCTCTGCCTCTAGTACAAGATTCGATTCGTTTTGCCACCTCAACTAAAAGCTGGTCGCCCTTATCATGGCCTAAGGTGTCGTTAATCTGTTTGAAATTATCAAGGTCCATCAACATAAAACCAAAGCCCGGAGTTAAACTGTCGGACTCAATTTCGGCTTGTACAATTTTAAACAAATAGTTACGGTTCGCAAGTTGCGTCAATGAGTCATAGTTGGCTTGATAATCGATAAGCGCCGAGGCCCGCTTTCGTTCGCTAATATCACTGAATAACCATGAGTAGCATAACTCATCCGAACCATGCTCTTTAAACATGGTCACCGTCAGTTCCAGATAGAACGTTGCACCGGACGCTCTGGTCCCGACAAGCTCTCCCTGCCAAGTGTCATTGGTAGCCAAACTGGAAAACATGGTATTGAGCGGCTCATCACCCGATCGCTTAAAAAACTGTACCGGGTCAAACTTGGTTTCAAGTCCCAACGTCATCTCTGTTATCGCATAAAATGCCGGATTGGCATTCAGCACGGTCCAGTGCAGATCGGTGATCACCAGCCCCAAGGGTAGATGATGAAAGATACTTCCTGTCAACCGCTCAAACTGAAGCGCCCGGCTTCGCTCGATGGCCAAGCTCGCCAGTCTGGCCGCTTCCGAAATGAGTGATAGATCTTTCTGTGTAGGAGCCTTAATGGTGTCGTAGTACATGGCAAACGTACCCAGAACCTTACCCTGACTGCCTTTAATCGGCTCAGACCAACACGCATAAAGTCCCGCAGCAAGAGGGAGTGATTTAAAGGGCTCCCAAAAAGGATGAGTCTCGATATCTTCGACAATAACCCTTTTTCCGGTGAAAGCCGCAGTACCGCAAGAACCGACACCATCGCCTATTTCGATACCGTGAATCGCATGATTATAATCATCGGGGAGATGGGGAGCCGCACCATTGAGCAGACGTTTACCGTCATCGCTCAATAGCAGCACAGAACCTTTCGTGCCCAGCTTCTCCTCTTCAATGAGAAGAACTAAAGCAATTAAAATATCTTTAAGGGGAGAGCCATCTAATAGCAGGGTCAGTATCGCACCGTAGCGCTTAATGCTGATATTCGAATCGGTTAGACTCGAAATAACGGGCATCATTGATTCATAGCTTAGATTCATATCGCTCCCAAGATCACGGATTTATATCCTGAAAAACCCAATTTTTCATAGAACAATATACCAGTCATAAGCTGCATGTAAATAAGATCTTCAGGCAAGACGTGGCGCAATGTTCAGTGATTCGGCGTGATGAGATGACACAGGGCTACAGAGGAAGGGATGACACAGAAAGAATAGAATTTAACCAGCAGAACAAAACTCTGCTGGTTAACATTTGAAACGTTTAAGCGCTGACTCGAAGGGACGTGTTCTATTCAGCGATACGTTCAAGTTTTGCTAAATAAAAACCATCAAAACCCGAATCCGCAACACTGATATTCTCATCTTCAATAAACTTAAAATGATCATTTTCTGCAAGAAAAGCATCAATCTGGTTTCGGTTTTCCTCTGGCATAATTGAGCATGTAGCATAAACCAACATGCCGCCAACTTTCACCATACGACTGTAGCTTTGCAAGATATGCTTCTGTAGTTCAACCAGAACTGGAAGACGCTCTGGCGTATCACGCCACTTAGCATCTGGGTTACGTTTTAGCACACCAAGTCCCGAACAAGGGACATCCAGCAAAACTCTGTCGGCACTGAGTTTAAGGCGCTTAATCGTCTTACTGCTGGCAATGATCCGTGTCTCGACATTATCTGCATTAGCACGGCGCGCGCGTTGCTTGAGGCTATCGAGCTTCCACTGTTCGACATCCATCGCTAATAAGCGTCCCTTGCCTTTCATTTGAGAGGCGATTGATAATGTTTTCCCGCCCGCTCCAGCACAGGCATCGATAACACGCATACCCGGTTTTGCATCGACAGCGGCAGCAACCAGTTGAGAACCGGCATCTTGCTGCTCGAACCAACCTTTTTTAAAGCTCTCGGTACGGAACAGGGCTGAATCAGAAGTGACCTCTAGCGCGGTATCAACGCCTTCAACTTCTACGGTTTGAACCTGCTCGTTGCGTAACTTCTTGGCTAACTCTTCACGGGTACACTTTAATAAGTTAGTGCGAATAAAACGCTTAGGTTGGGTACTTAATGCCGCACGCTCTTTGGCCCAAGATTCACCAAGCTGTGCTTGGCCCATCTCATCAAGCCACTCAGGACAACCATCCCAAAGTGCGGGTTGCTTCTTAGCCTCTTCAAGGCGAGTAAAATATTCGGCTTCAACAAGAGGCAGAGAATATTCCAGCTTAGGTAATTCAAGCTCATGAAACAAATGCCACGCATTGAGCAAACGCGTACCCAAACGAGACATCTCTTCGGGTTTCACATCAGACAGGAAACAGTACAAGTTCAATCTACGTAAGATATCTCCGGCAACTTTGGTGATACGGGCCTGTTCTGATGGCGCAAGTTGAAGGCCTGAAAAGTGTACCGAATAGGCTCTGTCTAAAGGTTTACCTTCAGATAAGACCATTTCTAATACACTAATAACCAATTCTGTCGAGCTAGGTGAAAGCGGAGAGTTAAGCATGAAGTTGCCTGTTGTAGATGCATGAAATAAAAACGTGTGGATCATAGGAGTTAAGCAAGCAATACGCAAGTAAACTCTCACCCAACAAGGAGAATAACAACATGAGTGTGACGATAAATGAAAAAGCGGCCCTAAGATCCACTTTTTTCATCTTCGCGCTAGGTTAAAGACGCGAACCCTTAACCCCATAGAATAAGATAAAGCCATAACAGATAATTGGCAGAACAAAGGCCTGTTGTATGCCTATGGCACCGGCTGTTACACCCTGTAGCAGAGGTGAAATCGCACCATCAGCAATGGAAAAACGCTAAAATTGAGATAGTGCAAGATTGCTGTTTTTTGGGCCGCTATCGATATTGTTCTTGTGCCACTGGAGTCTAAGGTGTTCACACTGACGACTCCTGACTCATAGCAGCCAGGAACACTGACAAAAAAAAGCCTGTCTAATCTATAGATTTTACAGGCTTTTACTGTTTCACACTTCTGTTTATCAGCTTCTACAAGCGAATAAAGTAGGGAATAGCGACTAAAATGACACCGACAATGAGAAGCATGGTCACACTCGTCATAAAATAGGGAAACACGCACAGTGCTATGCCTGTACACAAAGGCACTACCGCTCTCTGCCGTTTACCGTAGACGAAATATCCAATGCCAATGGAACCAAAAAGCACGCCCCACATCATTATAGATGCACTATCCATATCATCTTCTATCCATTGGCTTGTTAAAAAAGTAACCCTTTGCTTTTACAGGTTCCACGGATTAGGCGGCAGTTTCTTACCTTCAGTCTTATTTGACGAGCCGTCCGAAGAGTTGTCTGTTTTTTTAGCTCGGCTCTCAAAACTAGGTTTAGCACGTGATGATGAAGGTTCACGCTTACTTTTACTCTTGGTACTTGAGCGCTTATCTTCACTGTTCTCTCGAACAGGCTTGTGCTTGGGTTCGAAATTTAACACAGAGATAGGTACCTCTTTGTTAGGCTGGAACCCTTCAATCTCTTTGCGCGTAATAAGGTGACCTAAACGGCGCTCAATCATACACAAATTTTTAAAATCATCCCTCGATACCAATGAAATGGCTTCGCCCGATGCACCCGCTCGTCCCGTGCGGCCAATACGGTGTACGTATTCGTCGGCAGGAAACGGCAGATCATAGTTGATCACCAAGGGTAGAACGTCTATGTCGATACCACGCGCAGACACTCCTGTCGAAATTAAATACTTAATTTTACCCGCTTTAAAGTCGGCTAATATTTGTTCACGAATGGCCTGTGTGCGACCACTGTGAATACAATCAGCCTCAA
Organism: Shewanella sp.; assembly: GCA_004195335.1. GTDB lineage: Bacteria > Pseudomonadota > Gammaproteobacteria > Enterobacterales > Shewanellaceae > Shewanella. Next base: position 3,038 of record SDWK01000497.1, on the reverse strand, counting down.
TGCCACGCTTTTCAAGCTGACTCACTAATTTACCAGCGCCATGCTTGGTTTCGATAAAAATCAGTGCCTGCTGCCAGTTATGTTCATTGATAAGGTGGCTTAACAGCGCCGACTTCTTATCTTTATCGACAGTAATGAGCCACTGGTCAATATTTGGCTTACCCTCAGTTTCTTTATTAAAAGAGAGCTGGATAGCATTGGAAACCGTGTCTTTAGCGAGCTCTCTCACCTGTCTGGAAAGTGTGGCTGAAAACAGTAAATTCTGTCTCACTTCAGGCAGAGTATCGATGATCTTAGTGATATCTTCGATAAAGCCCATATCCAGCATTCTGTCGGCTTCATCGAGCACTAGCATCTCAACTTCATCGAAGTGGATCGCGCGCTGGGTATAAAGATCGCGTAAACGTCCTGGAGTCGCAACGACAATATCAATACCTTCAATTAACGCCTGCTTTTGCGGGGCATAATCGACTCCACCATAAATGGCGATGGATTTAAGGTTAAGATTTTTACCGTACACCTCAATGCTCTTACAAACCTGCACCGCGAGCTCTCTGGTCGGTGTAAGTATAAGCGCACGAACTCGTTTTTTACGCTGAGTATCACCACGGGATAACATCTCAAGGATTGGCAACACAAAGGTGGCAGTCTTACCGCTACCCGTTTGCGCTGCAGCAATTAGGTTCTTGCCTTTTAACGCCAGAGGAATGGCCTCAGCTTGAATAGGCGTAGGCGTGGCATAGCCCAGTTCGCTAATAGCGCTTAAGATAGGGGCGCTTAATCCGAGTGTAGAAAATGACATGTAAAGTCTCAGAGTGATGATGATAAATAACTGTTCAAGCCAAAAGACAACAAATCAGAAGGCAATGACAGACAAAATTGGGACGTATTATAACAGAAGAACTGGGAGCAAGTTAGAATACCAATAGGCATAAAAAGTGATCGACTCTGAAAGGCAAGTTTTAACGCTATCAAGCTGGTATTAACGCGTTCAGGTTAGAAAGATTTATCTTGGCCATTAATTATCCCGTTTGGCTTTCCTCTGCTGTCATTTCATTAAGCAGAAACCGGGTAATATCAGCTGCAGTTTGTGGTCTACTGAACATGTAACCTTGAAGTAAATCGCAGCCTTCCTTGACCAAAAAGGCAAGATGTCCTTGCTCTTCTACCCCTTCGGCTACAACTTTAAAACCAAGCGCATGTGCCATAACGATGACGGCGGATAAGATCACATTGTTGTTTTTATTGTTAATATCACGAATAAAGCTCTGATCAATTTTTAAAATGTCGATGGGCAAATTTCTCAAATAGCTCAAAGAGGAGTAGCCGGTTCCGAAATCATCCAGAGCTATCCTGATCCCTTTACTGCGAAGCCATTCTAACGTTGCAAAGATCTCTTGTTCACCATTGATAATGGTTGTCTCTGTCAGCTCGATATAGAGCGTTCCGGGGATGATCCCACTCTCTTTTATGCACCTATATAACTCTTGAGCAAACTTAGGGTTGTTCAGTTGTATCGCTGACACGTTGATAGCCAACTGAACATCGACGATGCCGCTATCTTGCCATAATTTAAGTTGACGACATGCCTCACGAATGACCCAGTCACCTATTACCGTGATTAAGCCATTTTTTTCGGCTAAAGGAATAAACTTGTCTGGCGGAATAAAACCCAAATCTGGATCATACCAACGAATGAGCGCTTCTAGCGACACTGTACGTTGGGTCACACTGTCTACGATTGGTTGAAAGTACAGCTCAAATAACTCGTTTTCTATTGCTTCATGCATTTTTTGCTCTATGACAGAAAACTCATCATTTAGACGACTCAAATTATCAGAAAAATGCTGAAATCCCCCTTTGCCCTTCTTTTTTGCATGATACATAGCGATATCTGCATTCTTTATTAACGCTTGAGTCGTCACTCCATTTTGTGGATAACAGGCAATACCAATACTGGCGCTGATATAATAGTTCTTTCCGCCAAGTAAAACCGGTTGTGAAATAATCTCGAGGATCCGATTTGCGACTTTCTCGGCAGTTTCAATGGAAGGCAATTCACCAAGAAAGACGGTAAACTCATCCCCACCGAGCCTAGCTACCATATCGCTATCGCTGAAGTGCTCACAGAAATCATTACTGCGCAGATTTCGCTGCAAACGCTTTCCTATTTCATGTAGAAGTTGATCACCCGACTGATGCCCAAGACTGTCATTAATGTGTTTAAAGTTATCTAAATCGATAAACAGGACAGCAAGCCGTCCCCGATCACACTTAGCCGATTCCAGAGAACGATTCAAATGCTTGGTAAACATAAATCGATTGGGTAATCCGGTAAGCGAGTCGTTAAAAGCCAGTTCACGGATTTTTTCATTCGACTTAAATAACTTAAGACTCATCCGGTTAAACTCTTTACCTAACTCAGTAAGCTCATCATCGCCCGATGTATTGACCTGAATTAATTCGGCATTACTCCCTAAACGTAAAAATGCATGATGTAGCGTTTTTAAGGGCCGTATGATTTGAAAATGACTCAAAAAAATCAACAACGGAATGGACACTGCGATCGAGGCAAGAGTTATGATAGTCACTAGCCAGCTCATATCTCGGCTGTAGCTCAATAAAATGTCTTCAGGGAGTAGCGCGTGCAACCATAATCCCTGTTTCAAAACGATACTGGTGTGATAATAACGTTCACCATCGAGTTCATGAACGGTAAAGCTTGAACTTTGTTCAAAATCTTCTTTTAGTGCCTGATACACAGAGGCGATATCCGCTGCCGACTTAGCTGAGTAGGGTAAAACAGCATTTCCCGATGGGTCAGTGATGATAAAACGTCCTCCATTCCAAGGGGAATCGAGCAGCGCATCATTTAAGTCATCCAGACTCACAGTGAGAACAAGATAGCCCCGCTCTTTTGGCGCGGCGTTAAATGACTCTACTGCCTTGTTGATAATGTTCACACGCCTTGAGACATATAGGCTGAATTTGTCATTATCAGGATTAGTAAAGAACTGAATTTTATTAATGTTGTCATC
>SDWK01000171.1 GCA_004195335.1 Shewanella sp. | reverse complement strand
CTTTGGACCGACGGTTACCTTTGGACCGACGGTTACCTTTGGACCGACGGTTACCTTTGGACCGACGGTTATCTTTGGACCGATGGTTATTTATGGACTGACAGCATAGTGAATGCTGAGGGCTATTTATGGACCGACGGTTATTTATGGACCGACAGTTTGATTAAGTCAAATGTTTGGATTGAGCAGGAGTAATGAAGATGAAATATATAGTATCGAAAATTACCTATCCCCTTGGCCTAAACAGGGTCTCCTTAGTGGCATTCCTGTTTACTGCCATTGGTTTGGTTGGTTTAGCCGCATTAAACCAGCCAGCAGATAATACCAGTAGCCCGCCTTTGGCGCAGCAACGTAGTGAAACTAACTTAACCTATATTGTTCGCGGAGCCGATATGGCAACCACGCGTAACGCCGTGAATAATGCCGGTGGCGAAATTATTCGCGAGCTAGGTATTATTAACGCGGTAGGGGCAAGTTTATCGCCAAGTCAGATGATAAAACTAAAGGCCATACCTGGTATCACACTGGTCGTTGATCGTTCGTTGGGTATTACGTCAGATAACGACACCCGTGATAATTACAGCTGTACTCGCTCAACGGTTGTTGATGATTTTAATCAGGTCTCTTATGATAATGAGAAAAAAACGGGTAATGCCAAAGGCTGGGAAAGTAGCTGGCGCGAAAGTAATGATAACGACAACCAAAATTCTGGTTATATGAGCATTAAGCAAGGTAAGCTGGTTTTTACTGGTGGTAATCAGCGCAATTCACTTATAAGACGAGAACTATATGTCAGTAGCGATTACGCATACTTGTCTTTTGAATTGACGACCAATGCCCATACTACGGAAATGCAATACTTAAAAATTAAAGCAGGCAGAGAGCTAATCGACAATGTGCCGCTTAAGCCGAACATGACAGTCGTTCGCAGTTATAGCCTGAGTTCTAAAGCAATAAATGAGGCCACATACCTAGCATTTAAGGCCGTTAATTTTGCAAATGAGAATGCAGCCTTTACCATTGATAATATTCAATTGAGCCAAAGTAATGACAATCCTGGGGCGTATGCAGCAGATTTAGTTAACGCTGACACTGTGCATAACACCGGAATTGATGGTGCAGGTGTGACGATAGCTTTTGTTGATACTGGTGCTTGGTCAGACAGCTCTACGTTTATCAAAGCCGATGGTAGTAACCGATTAGTGGGCAATTACAGTGTCATTGGCGATACCACTAATGATGACAACGGTCATGGTACCCATTTGATGAGCTTAGCAACGCAAACTAAGAGTACGCCAACCTTGTGTAATGCAACGGCCGAAATGCCTACAGGCATAGCTCCCGGTGCTGATATAGTTTCTGTTAAAGCATTTGATAAAAATGGTTCAGGTACCTATTTGTCGGTGATCGCTGCGTTAGATCTGATATTATCGTACAAGGATGATCACAATATTCGTGTGGTTAATCTTTCCTTTGGCGCAACACCTACCTCCTACTATTGGGACGATCCAGTTAATCAGGCGGTGATGCGTTTATGGGCCGAAGGTATTGTGGTAGTAACTTCTGCCGGTAATACCGGCCCCGACCCCATGTCTGTTACCTTACCAGGTAATGTCCCTTATGTTATTACTGTGGGGGCGATGACCAATGGTTATACTACAGATACTGATGCAGATGACCGAGTTACGCAATTTTCAGGTGCAGGTCCGACAGTGGAGGGCTTTGTTAAACCAGATTTGGTAGCGCCCGGGGCACATTTAATCGGACATACCAATAAAAGTGGAGTACTGAGTCAAACGCTGTATAAGTTTCAAGATATGTTAAATGACGAGTTTTTCTTGTTTTCCGGTACTTCGCAGGCTGCAGCCATCACCAGTGGAGTGGTGGCGTTGATATTACAGTATGATGCTAGCTTATCACCTGATGATGTTAAATGTAAATTGCTCAGCGGCTCCCGTCCAGCTGCTAGGACAGATGGGAGTTATGCCTATAGCCCGTTTCGACAAGGTGCCGGCCTGCTCGATATCTACCAAAGCACCCTCTCTACCGCTCAGGGATGCGCCAACCAAAATCTTGATATTATCGCCGATTTAAATAATATCACCCACTTTCAAGGTCCAGTCAGAAGTAATGAAAATGATCAGTTCTATATTGTTAAATCTGATGGTTCTATCTGGAATGAAGGTTCGATGTGGAACGAAGGTTCAATGTGGAACGAAGGTTCAATGTGGAACGAAGGTTCAATGTGGAACGAAGGCTCGATGTGGAACGAAGGCTCGATGTGGAACGAAGGCTCGATGTGGAACGAAGGTTCGATGTGGAATGAAGGTTCTATGTGGAATGATTCGGTAATACCGATGAGCTTGCAAGTTAGTCCAAACCAGGAATGATGAAATAATTCCTTATCCATAAAAGAGGCTCAATAAGCCTCTTTTTTATTTGGATATATTTATATTCTTATCACTGGGAAGAGAAGAAAGAGTGTTTAGGCCCCTCAAAACCGATTTAACTGTCTACATGGTGTCACCTAAAGTTTGATGAGGTGCATAATAACACCCCTAGTTAGGTGGCCAAATCAACTATGCCACTACAGATGGTGTTATTTGAGAATGCAGACGGTACAGGAAGTTCCTTATTCGATAATGCAGGAGCAATTATCCTGAGCATATTCTCCTGAAAAACCATTATCTTCTATCTATACCTTGCCTCTAAGCCTTTTAAGGCTCGCTGCATGGGAAGAAACTTACTTGAATTGGTATCATGGGTATAAACCAGCAAAATCTTTGCCGGTTAGCTTTATTTTAAAGGTAACGGAGTGGGGAGCTTCATTTGATCTATCGTCAGTAATAACTCAGTTGCTTTCTCTGCATTCATTGGCCTGGCAAAATAAAATCCTTGGAAATAATCACAACCAAACAAATTTAAAATCTCAACCTGCTCGATGGTTTCAACCCCCTCGACTAATATCCTAAGCTGTAGTTCTTTAGCCATGGCAATGATCGCTTTGACAATGGCTTGATCGTTGAAGTTGCGCGCAATATCGATAATAAAGCATCGATCAATTTTCAAGATATGGATCGGGAAGCGCTTTAAATAGGCTAAAGAGGAATAACCGGTACCAAAATCGTCGATGGAAATTTGTGCACCAATCCCACGCAGTGACTGTAAAATCTCTATGCTCTGTTCAACATTATCCATCGCCATGCTTTCGGTCACTTCAAAATCAAGGAAGTGGGGATTAACACCATATTTATTAATGATATTGATCATCTTGTTGGCGAGCTGTGGTTGAGAGAATTGACGCGCGGATAAATTAATGCCCACTTTTATAGCTCTACTGGTCATTTTCTGCCACTTAGCAATTTGTTGACAGGCTGTTTCAAAGATATAATCACCGAGTGGTAAAATCAAACTAGTTTCCTCTGCCAGAGGAATAAAGTCGTCCGGTGAAATAAGTCCTTTGGTTGGGTGTAACCAACGAACTAAAGCTTCAAAAGCGCAAATTTCATAGGAGCAACAATGAACAATTGGTTGATAATAGACATGGATTTCACCATTGGCTATCGCAATTGGCAGAGATTCTTCAATATCGAGCAGCTTGAGAGCGTAGTCATGCATTTCTTCGTCGAAAATAATCTGAGAGTTGGCGCCTTTCAGTTTTGCGCGATGCATCGCGGTATCGGCATCTCTAAGAATTTCATGATATTCGTTATAGTTTTTGTTTGAGATTGCAATACCCGTGGACGCGGTAAGGACAATTTGATGAGCTTGCAGCGTTATTGGCAGTTCAATTACCTGATGAATACGGCGCATCCCATCTACCTGGGCGGCAAGCTGCGTGGCGTGGAAGCGATGGGGATGGGAGACGTGAAAATGATGGCGATGGTCGGGGCGTTCGCCGGTCCGGCCGGTGTGCTGTTCACGATCTTCGCCGCCTCGCTGGTCGGCGCGGTCGT
>SDWK01000163.1 GCA_004195335.1 Shewanella sp. | reverse complement strand
TTTGTAAATGATCTTCTGTTTCGTTGGTTCATTGAACACCTCTCTTTGGGTGGCGACTATACCACCTAAGTTGGTGTCCGGTTTCATTGAACCACTACACAGTCCATTACTTGCTCATTGGGGACACTATTGCCGGTTCGCTGGAACTCTTTCCAGGCATCCAAACTTTCCTGCCGAAAATATTCTTTGGCTGTTTTGAATTTGTCGCTCATGTCGGACCTCTTTTGTTTCATAAGTTCCAGGTTTGAGGACGACCGCCCCATATCTAGTTGGCTTCTTTTGACAAGGCTTCACGTTTCTTGGCCCACCGAGCGCCAATCTCCTCGTGAGGGACAAACTCGGCACCTGGCTTGTCAGCCTCCTTTGCTGCGGAAGCTACTTGCTCCCTGAACCACCTGTCGTGCTTTGCGCCCCCATTGATGATTTTGGCGTAAAGCGACTTTTTTTTTGACATAATAAGCTCCCTTTATCCAAGGTAGCGGAAACTGGCAAATCGGTGAATCTCATAATTACTAAATTTGAAGGCGCCACAGATCCGCTATATTTGATTTCGTCTTCTTGCCTCTTTTTTAATTAATGCTGCACGACTACTGACAATCCACAGTCTAGCATTTCTCAGGCCGCACATCAATTAAGCCTGCGAATTCAAATAGTTACCACATCAAATGTGTGTCTTAAATTTCTATTCCATACCGACACCTGATACTTCGCCATGGCTAATTTCCTATTGGAAATTGGCTATCCCTTTAAATTCACCTACCCGCTAGCACTCTAATTATCCAGATAGCCCAACAATAATCCCTGGAACGGCCACCAAAACGAATCACTACATTTAACAATACATAATAAATGAAGATTTAATTACGATTCATAATAACCTGATTACCCCTAAACAAAAATCAAATCAGTACTGATAACAAATATACAAAATAATTTTTTCTTATAGCTATGAGGTGTCCGATATGGAGAACAAAATTAGAAGGAATGCAAGTAAAGAGCAGACTGATGAAGCCATTCGTCAGTTTTATTCGTATTGTATGGATTTCTACCGTAAAACACATATGTCTGAATCCTTTGAAGAAAAAGTGATCAGAACGGTATTGCCTTTGAATAATTGGAAGGTATTGGCAATGTCTGGATTTACAGCATTTAAAGATTATGGAGACAAGCGACTGTCACGCTTACTCTTTGAGAAATCTGCAAACATTTTGATGAAAGAGGGATGGATTGCTCCTGAACAGGATACTTTTCAATTCGGAATGTTGATGACGGAATATTTGTCTAACACGACCATAGAGGGTGAAAGTGGATGCTGTCATATTGCATTAGCTAAAAAACTACACGTTTACATCCATGAATCCATAGATGAATTTGTTCAAAACAGAGGGGAATTTTCACCTTATCATACACTGCAACTAGATCCTGAATTTGGCTATAGAATTCTTGAAGACATTGCTATTTCCTGCTTTGGAGACGAAAAACTTGGACAGGTGTTATCAGACAAGGCCGACCGAATGATGTAACCACTTACCAGAAAAGGTAAAATATCACAAGCTCCAACGTGAGGGACTTATCCTTCTTAGAGCCCACAATTGACCTGCACTTGGGTCGTCTAAAAATCTAAAAATATCCGTGACCAACCTTTTATATAGGCTCTGTTAGCGAATGAGGTTGTTTTCTAGCCCACCCCTTGAATTCTGGTAGTCTTTCGGTTCTACTTGGTGATTCAAGGGAGCTGAAATGGCACCAGCGAAAACAAAAACTAATATCGCCGCCGTGGAGGCAGCGTTTTCATCGCTTGATGAGGCCAGCAAACGGCTAGCCTTAGCTCGCCTAAAAAAGTTGATGCCGTCAGACGGCCAATCGGTTGGAAAATTCGTCGAAAGTCTCCGCGATAAGCGGTTCCGCAAGGGCTTTGCTTGCCCGCACTATAATAGTGAAAAGGTTATTCGTCACGGAATGCGGAATGGCTGTCAGCGCTACAAATGTAATCCCTGCTCAAGAACCTACTCCGATCACACCCACACACCCTTTCGAGGTACGCGCTACCCTGAAAAATGGCTGCCGTTCATGGAACACATGGTCAACGGCCTTTCGATCAGGAAGTCCGCAAAGATTCTATGTATAGCGGATTCAACTGTATTTCAGTGGCGCCACAAACTCCTGACTGCGCTGAAACGTATGGAACTGGATGATTTCGAAGGCCTACTTGAGGTCGACGAAACCTATTTTCTCTATTCGGAAAAAGGAAATAAGGGCATCGTTGGTCGAAAAGCCAGGAAGCGTGGTGGTTCATCAAAATATCGCGGCATCAGCCGAGAACAAGTCTGTGTCGTTGTGGCTAGGGATCGAACGAAGAAGACGCAGGCGCGAGTTGCCTGCATGGGGCAGGTCAATAAGGCCCAAGCGAAGGTTCTTCTCGCACCCTACATCGGCAAGGTGTCATCGGTTTGCAGTGACGCGAACGGCACCTGGAGATCATTCACGGCCGAGTCTGGCCTTGACCATAAGGAGCTGAATCAGAGCCGCGAGCAACGCGTTATCCGGAAGATTTATCACATCCAGAACGTCAACGCCTTTCACAGCAGGCTCAAAAAATGGATGGATCGATTTAAGGGTGTGGCATCGAAGCACCTTGATAATTACCTCACCTGGTTCCGGTTCATCGACGCGCATTCCCGAGAGTCCATGAGCGCTAAAAGGCTAGAATTATTGCTCACTGCTTGTTTGCCGGTCTCACCAGAGCGTTACATCGATATTCGCAACACGGAATTTTCTCTACCGACATAGGCTAGCGAAGAGTTAGTGCTGTGAGCTACTCAGAATATTAGCTTTATTCATTCCTCGTCTGAAAACCCGGCCTCTCTTCCATGACGCAGGGCGACGATGTAGATGGTTTCATCGTGAATGTGATAACGCAGCACGTAATTTCTAATTCCAAACTTAATTACCACATCGTAGAAGCCGGGAAGGTCCTCCACTCCAACGCCGAGGCCAGGGTGGATCTTTAGAGCAGAAGCTACCTTCCGAATTTTTGCAGCAGCCCTCTGGGCTGACCCGGGACTCTTTGGTCGGAGGAAGTCTCTCAGTCTCTGAAGGTCACGAAGGGAGGACGGCAGCCACTCTATTTGCATTTAGGCGTCTCAATTTCATCCTCCGCCTCCCAGGAGTCTAGCCAGTCCATTACTTGCTCATTGCTGACACTCTCTCCAGATCGCTGGAACTCTTTCCATGCACCCAAGCTTTCCTGGCGAAAGCACTCTACCGCCTCTTCGCGCTCAAGAAACTGTGTAATAGCCTCTTTAGCGAGCCAATGAGGGGTGCGCTTCCGCGCTTCAGCGAGATGCTTTAGGCGGTCACGGTCTTGCGACTTAAGCTTGACACTCATTATTTCTGTTTGCATTCTTGGTCTCCCGGAGGTGATACCCATGAATTACTTTTATCACCTATCAGTATAAAGTATTACCTATTCATCATACAGAGTCAATCGAATTCTGTTTCTGTGCTTGGATTGACGGAGGTAAGTGTAGGGTTAGGTCAAAAAACAACCTCACTCACTAACAGAGCCTTTATATAAGGGGCTATCCTAGACAAAATTCAGTTCTCTTGGACAGCCCCTTATTGAAAGTTGGGTTTGCCTCAATAAACTTTTTGCATTTTCACCATGTTAGAAACACTGCCCCTCCAAAATGTCACTCACCTAGCGGTCCCCACTGCAATCAAATTCACAAAATTTGACAGCCCCTAAAACTCTACTCCAAGCTACCGATATAGATATCAACAGTCTAAAAAACGGACACTGCTAACAATCATGAAGGAGATCAATATGAAAACAAAGAGCTATCATTTTAGTATCGGGAATAGCTACCCAGGTTCAATCGGATATTGTGCTCGTGTTAACGCAACATCGAAAAAGGAGGCGGTAGAACTCTTAAAGGATGTGCTTCCTAGTTCCCTTGAA
>SDWK01000158.1 GCA_004195335.1 Shewanella sp. | reverse complement strand
TACATGCGAGCGTAAATGGAGCGCTTTCGATGATGGCGGCAACGGAGCGCAGGCTCCTGTGGTTCTGGCGCAGCCAGTGCTACAGGAATCAAGTTCCGAGGCCCCTCTTGTTTCCTCTCCCATATCTCACCGTTCTGAGGTTTTGTCTATTGAACTCTTACCAAAGACAATTCGCTTTAAGCGTCCATTCTATGGTGATATTCCTACACCTCCAGATCGTTCAAGCACAGAGATAAAGGGCTTTTCAACTAAGTCTCAACGTCGACTTAGAGAAACTGCTATCAACTCCGAGCAACCGCTGATCTCTCAGTTCTGCGCTACCTATGCCGACTACTGGCCGATTGATGGCCGAGAATCAAAACGCCAGTTAGACAACTTCCTCAAGGCGATCCGCCGCAAGTTTCCAGATGCTGGCTATCTCTGGGCCTTGGAGTTCCAAACCCGAAACGCTCCCCACTTTCATATTTTTCTGACTCTCCCTGCCTCTGACGCTCTGCGTCAGTGGTTGGGTTCGACTTGGAACCGGATAGCTAATCCAACATCTGAACTTCATCGTTGGTGGCATACCGATCGCGTAGAAAATAACGGTCAATCTGCCTTAATTCCTTGGAACATGGGTTCAGGTTCCTACATCTGCAAATACCTCGACAAACAGCATCAGAAGCTGATTCCTGACGGCTTTCGCAATACTGGCCGCTTCTGGGGAAACTCTCGTGGCTTAGTTCCTCCGTCTGTCTCAGTCGATCCAGAACAGCTTCGAGATATCACCCTTCTAGAAGCAGATTTTGAGACTGGTGAAATCACTCAGGATACTGACGGCCTTACATACATCACGCGCCATCTTGGACGCTATTCCGAGAAGATCAACCGCCGCTCGTGGTTCCGCAATTCCTCTAGATCTACATCCGTACTCACAGGAACACCTATTTTCAGGCGATTACTCGCCCACGTTCAGGAGAAAAACAATGCCAGAAACAAACAGAATGAAATGCTCAAAGGAATGGTTCGAACTGGGGATCGAGGACGCAATCGACGAACAGGACACGGAGAAATTGGCTCTCAATCTTCGGGGTTTATTACATTCTGCTGGTTGGCCGGAGATCAAAATCAGGTCACTGGCTCCCATGTACGGACTGACTCCGACTCCTCCTCCCCATTCTAATTGTGAACCCTGCCGGTCTTGCTTCACATCGGACACTGCTAGCTGATCCATGAGCAAGCAAGCGCAAGCGCAGAAGGAAATAGATCCCCCTGGAGGGCCAGCATCGAGCATTCTTGCTCGGGGCCTCCAAGGGGATCGTTTTATTTCCGTTTGCTTGTGGGGCTGCGGTCTTCCCCGGCCTAAACCTTTTGCGGTTAATTGTACTGCACCCAATTTGTTGCTGGTGATAATTTCAAACGGACTACGTTTTCTTTTAACTCTCTATAATCCATGATTACGCCATCACAAGTATAAACCGAACCATCATGACATGAGATATGTAGACTGAATTCACTTACTTTATTTGCTAATTCACTTATCATCATTTTCACTACTCCATCTGCAAATAAATCCAGTTCGTGATGGAGTGCATTTCTTGTTTCTCTCTCCGAGGTACCGCCGCTATGATGTAATTTTGTTGTAGTTATAGGGTCGGGATTAAATGAAAAATTAGATGCTGTTGGTTTGCATGAAATACCTTCAATTGAAACACTCTTTATAAATTTCATACGTTAGCTCCAAATATTGCAGATGCCATTCTCATCTCTTTAGTAATTGCTACTTTTGCAAATTTCTATGTATTTTTCAAGTGTTGTCTCCGTTTGCTTGTGACCCAGCGGTTTCAACGCCCCGACCTGTGACACAGGGGCGCAATTCCCAATTCTATTTTTCTGATTGACTGAACATTTTACTACGTGCTATCTATGTCACAGTAAATACACACACGAGGCACACGGAAGGATTACACCATGGCGGCAAATAAGAAAACCAGAGTTGTTTTATCCATTGATGAAGCTGTCTGGCACGAGTTTCAGGAGAATCTTAAGAAGAAAGGCTACCCCAGAGGTACTGCCTCTTGGATAGTTCAGAACAGGTTTGAATCTCTGAATATTGAATTTGATGCTCTAGGGGATTCTCAACAGCTTGACTTGATGTTCTCAAAAAAATAACCTATTTTCTAATTTCAACCTACCATTTGTGGTAACGCCAATTACCATTTAGTGGTTATGTAAACAGCCAATTATTAGAAAGAAAGCCCCCCAGAGCGCCAACTCTGAGAGGCTTAAAAGGCGAAACCCCAGAGCGCCAACTCCGAGGTTTCATTTTTCAATCCGCCCACAACCGACTAAAGTTTCAGGGGATTTTTGTGATTGTATTACGGAAACTCGGAGGCGTCAACTCCCCTCCCCACTCTATTCTTGCTACATTAAAACCTTCGTTTACTCTCTATATCTTATGCGACGTTGAATATACGTCCACCTGTAGTGGTATGAAGTCCCAGACACTACTAAGTAAATGTTATGACGGTTCGAACAGGATGTTTATGACATCCCCTTTCACGACAATTTTATTATGACGCCCTAAAATGTCTTGATGCAATCAATTGCTGTTTAATGTCCATGACAGCAGTTTTTACACTCTTCAAGTGGATGCAATCAGCCTTGGTCAATTCAATACTTGTTGCAGGTCGTCTCCAGACATGTAACAAGTATTTTTGCCCGAGTTGGGTCTCTCACTACAGACCAGTTCGCGGTAAATGGCGCCAAGTTTTCGATCTCATCATGAGACAAAAATCGGCATATCCCCTTTTGATTCATCTCAATACTAGCCATTAGGAGTTCCCGATAACTTTCCAGACATTCGTAGGCATAGACCCTGTGTGCTTCTTCTTTCTGCAACTCTTCTCTTTTGATCCAGAATCTATTGTGAATCGAGTCATAGCCAAACATCAGGCTGCTGACACAAACCCGTTTTTCCCAATACATCCTCCACATGAGATATGCATGTGTGGCCGAGCAGTTGAGTGACATCGGACAGGAAAATCCGGCATAAGCACAGCCAAGTTGTTCGATTTCTCGTAAACACATCTTATGGGCCTTGACGTATGTATTGTAAATATGGCGCCTGATAGATCTGTATGTTGCCGTTACTTCACATCGTTCCCAATATTCGTCCTTGCGTGAAAAATCGATCGATACCTTCCCGTGGATGAGAGTTTTTTCTCTGGTTGGACATTCAAGATAAGTGTCGCTCCGAAACTGATAAAGCTCGCTTTCTGTAGCACGTTCAGCAACCCGACAGTGTCTCACTAAGTTGCTGAATTTTATAGTTTTACCTCTTTTTTCACCTAGTGCTTCTAATCGCACAGCTTCTTTTTCAAATGTGCGCAGTTCATCGAGACTCATTACCGTTTTGTTATTTTCCCACAAAGAATGCTGACACCTGGGGCAGGAATAAGGGGCGCTAATGATTTTTCCACGCGCATCAGTAGGGATCCGCTTCTGACAACTGGGACAATTCGCCTTTAATCGGCAGCCATGAACTGAACAATGCTCATAAATTGCCAACTGGTGAAGGCTTGAATGGTACCCTTTCTCTATGCAGGCTGGGCAGAACCGCAGGTGTCTGGCAATCAAATAGTATTCGTGCGGCATAAGATAGAAGGTTGGAAGGCTTTGCTGTATTGTCGCGTCAGACAGGCCCGTTGCGATCGTCATCTTCGCACTGTCTATAAACTGGCTGAGAGACAAGTTTTTTCTCGTACTGTGTCCTGCACCGATCGCTCGGCAAAGAGACTCAAAACCAAAGGCATTCCAGAGACAAAACTTGTGCGTTAAAGACCACTGAGATTCCCTGGGGTAGACATAATTCGGAAACCATGTGTAATGCCTAGCAGTTCGTCGGACTTGAACCCGACCAACGGATTCCGACCGATGGTTGTGTGTCGTTAGTGCTGAAATTAGCAGAGATAGCTGGTTTTCTGATCTT
>SDWK01000949.1 GCA_004195335.1 Shewanella sp. | reverse complement strand
CGTGATAATAAAATGATTTATAGTGTTGAATCCTTATTCACTATACGAACAACAACATGAATAGAAAAAATATTTTGTTAATGACGTTTTTTTCAACGTTATTTTTAACCGCCTGCGGGCAACAGATACCAAAATCGCCAGTATCTGAGGTCAACCTTGATAACACCCACCGCCATATAAAAATCCTGGCATCCGATGAATTTGCAGGTCGCGGCCCACTGACTGAAGGTGAAAGAGCCACCATCGATTATTTAGCAGAGCAATATCGTGCGATGGGGTTAACCGGAGGTAATAAAGGCAGCTTCTTCCAAATAGTGCCCATGGCCAAACTCACCTCAGACCAATCGATGCTTTTAACCATAGGTGAGCTTGAGTTCCAGGCGGGAAAAGATTTTACCGCCCGCACTCAGCAAATGAATACAGATATCAAACTCAATGATTCACAGGTCGTGTTTGTAGGGTACGGCATTAATGCGCCTGAATATCAGTGGAACGATTATCGCGACATTGACGTAAAAGATAAAACGGTCATTGTTTTGGTCAATGATCCAGGCTTCGCAACACAGGACGATAATCTATTTACCGGCAACGCCATGACCTATTATGGACGTTGGACCTATAAGTATGAGGAAGCGGCCAGACAAGGCGCAAAAGCGGTATTGATTGTCCACGAAACAGCACCTGCCGCCTACCCGTGGAGTGTGGTTGAAAGCTCAAACACAGGCAGTA
Organism: Shewanella sp.; assembly: GCA_004195335.1. Taxonomy (GTDB): domain Bacteria; phylum Pseudomonadota; class Gammaproteobacteria; order Enterobacterales; family Shewanellaceae; genus Shewanella. The sequence continues at coordinate 3,244 of SDWK01000949.1, read as the reverse complement.
AATACACCTTAGTCGACGCTGAGGACAACAAGAGCAAGCTCCCAATCATGGGCTGGATACAGCATGAAGCCACGCAACAGATATTTACTCAATCCGGTCTGGACTTTGACTCATTGAAACAACAGGCAGTCAGCCATAACTTTAAGCCTATTGTTCTAAAGCAAACCGCCAGCTTGAACATGACTACAGCTATAGAGCATGCTGAATCAAACAATGTTCTTGCATTAATTAAAGGCAGCAAAAGACCCGATGAAACCATTATCGTCAGTGCACACTGGGATCATTTTGGTACGCAGCAAACACCTGAAGGTCCCAAGATTTATAATGGTGCCATAGATAATGCCACCGGTGTGGCAGGCACACTTGAAATTGCGCGCATACTGATGGAACGCCACAAAATCAAACCGTTTGAACGCTCTATCCTTTTTGCCAACTTTACCGCAGAGGAAACGGGTATGATTGGTTCTGAGCTCTTTTCGCGTGGCACCGTTTTACCCACTAAAGACATTGTCGGATTACTGAACATCGATGGCATGAACGCCTTAGATGGGGTCGACTATGTATTGCAGTATGGTAACAATATGTCAGAACTTGAGGACTATCTGGAAAAAGCGGCGAGTAAGCAGCAGAGGCACGTTAAACTTGATCCCAGACCGCAAAATGGTCTGTTCTTTCGTTCAGACCACTTCTCATTAGCCAAACAAGGGGTACCTGGTTTGCTGTTTATGAGTCTGGGGGATACCGATCCTGACTATATCAGCCACAGATACCACAAAGAAGCCGATGACTATTCACCATTATGGTCACTGGGCGGCATGGAACAAGATATATCTTTGATTGTCGATATAGCTAGTGAACTGGCGACCAATGATGATTGGCCAAAATGGAAAGCGGATTCTGACTTTAAGAAGCGCAGAGCCGAAGACAAGATGTAATACCATCTCATAAAAAGCCATTATTCCTCCCCCTTCGTTTACAGGATTAAATCCTGTTCATTCGAGGGGGAAACCTATTCAAATTCATCCGCAAGCTGATATTTGTTGACTGAGCAAACTTGGTATCGCGGTTAAAAACGCATTGACGGACTCTCTTTCACACCGTCTGTCATAAATCGCGTAAATATCGGCTGAAATGGTCTCTTTTAACGGAATAAAACATACATTTTGCCATTGATGTTGACGATAACTTTGAGGCACAATCGACACCATAGTGCTCGTCGCCACAACTGCCATTAACGTCGTCGGTTCAATGACCTCCTGAGTCACCTTAGGGTAAAAACCAGACTCTAAAAGTACCTCAATAATCATATCGGTGGATGCTGAGTTAGTACGCTTCATAAACACAAACTCTTCATTAATAAGCTCATCCAAACTGATACTTTGCTTCAATTTCAAAGGGTGCTCATCGGACACCAATACACACATTGGTTCGGCGTATAAAAGCTTCGCACTCAGTGGATGAATGTTACGGGTATCGGCAAATCGGGCTAACCCGATATCGATACGATGCTCGATTAACGCTTGCTTCTGTTTCTCCGGTGCCAACTCAATAAAATTAAACACATATTGCGGGTAGCTCTTTTTAAACTCTCTCAGAGCCGTCCCGAAACCGGCCCAAAATATTGAGCTCATTAAACCGATGTTGATAGTGTTACCGACCTCCCGGCCAGCCTTCGTCACCTTATTTATCGAGTCACGAAACAGTTCAAATAATAGTGCACACTCCTGTTCCAATAACAGACCGACTTCAGTGAGCTGAACATGGCGGGTCGTACGCTCAAACAAGGTCACATCAAGTACAGACTCTAACTCTTTAATTTGAGCACTCAAGGGCGATTTTGAGATATTAAGCTGTTCTGCAGCTTGTCCAAAATGCATACATTGAGACACCGCATAAAAATAACGAAGCATTTTCAATGTTATACGCCCATTTAGTACATTTTCATTAATATCCATTATCCGGTTCCCAGCGTTTAGACGCCTAGATTGTACGCCTAATCAGGATAATAGAGTGGAATTTAGTGATTAATTGAGAATAAAGCTTGAGGTAAATTAAACCTAAGATAATTAATCAGAAAAGAAGAGACCATGAAAACAGATCCTGTAGACAATGCACTAGCCACCATTTTAGCCCTTAAACCAAATTTTAGTCCCAAAGCGGCATTCATCTTAGGCTCCGGCCTGGGGATCCTTGCCGACGAACTGGAAGAGAGAGTCTGTATTGCCTATGAAGCGCTTGATGGCTTCCCTACCAGCACCGTCGAAGGTCACTCTGGCGAGTTAGTCTTGGGGCGAATGAATGGTGTCGATGTTGTTTGTATGAAAGGCCGCGGTCATTACTACGAACATCAAAGCATGAAGGTCATGACCAATCCGGTGCGTACGTTTAAACGTCTAGGCTGCGAACTGTTAATCGTTACTAATGCCGCTGGGTCTTTACGCCCCGAGACTATCGACGTCGGGTCTCTTGTCATTTTCAATGACCACATTAATACCATGCCAGGCACTCCCATGACAGGTCGTAATGATGACACCTATGGGCCACGTTTTTTTAGCTTAGCGAATGCTTATGATAAATCCTTACGTATGGAAGCATTAGTGGTGGCAAAAAAAGAGAATATTCATGTCAATGAAGGGGTATTTGTCTCCTACAGTGGTCCTAATTTCGAAACCCCTGCCGAAATACGCATGATGCAGATAATTGGCGGAGACGTGGTCGGAATGTCAGTGGTTCCAGAGGTCATATCTGCAGCCCACTGTAGCCTGCCCGTACTGGCTATCTGTGCGATCACTAATATGGCCGAGGGCCTAGGAGATGTCGCCCTGTCTCATGAACAAACACTGAAGTGTGCGAAGTTAGCACAGGATGACTTTATCAACCTTATCAAGGCATTTATGGCAAATCATTTTCGAGGCTAATACCAATTGATATAACCTCCATGAATGAAGTGTATCGGTATCAATGCCAGGAGCATTTACTTGTCGGATCACAAGTTTCAAATATCTTTTTTGATTGCTTCATTGGGCTAAAATAGTTACTGGCTAACGTACTAAGTACCATAGCTTCATATTTATCTATCACCTGCCGTGGGCTTTAAGTGCAAACACTTCTGTGACACATAAATGCGTTAGAGCTAAAGCTCTGGAAATGACTATTGCCATTAGATAAAGTATTGTAATCGGATATACGGTAACGCCAAGCTAAACTGTAGATTGCTGGCTCAGTTAATGTGGTAGCCCTTAGT
>SDWK01000945.1 GCA_004195335.1 Shewanella sp. | reverse complement strand
CGTTATACAAAGCTGGATGCAAGGGTTGTAGAGGCTGGGACAAGGTTTGAGTTCCTAGATTCTAGTACCTAGGAACTCGAAGACTTTTAGTTCTTCCTTAACTCTCTTCTCAAGATCTTGCCTACGGTAGACTTTGGCAGCATAGAAACAAACTCGACCACCTTAGGGATCTTATAGGCGGTCAACTGCTCGCGGCAGTAGGCCAAGATGCTGGACTCAATGTCGATGGTGTCGGCCTCATTGTTGGCGAGCACAATAACCGCCTTTACCGCTTCACCACTGCGTTCACTGTCTATGCCGACCACTGCACATTCGAGCACGGCGTCATGGCTGGCAAGAACTTCTTCGACTTCGTTAGGATAGACGTTAAAACCCGATACGATGATCATGTCTTTCTTACGGTCGACGATTTTATGAAAACCATCATGGGTCGCGATGGCGATATCGCCGGTTTTAAAGAAACCGTCATTTGTCATCACTTGTGCGGTGTCGCCCGTATTGTTCCAATAACCGCTCATTACCTGAGGGCCTCTCACTGCCAGCTCACCACTCTCACCTAGCGGCACTTCATTGTCATCGTTATCGAGGATCTTGACCTCTGTTTCCAGTACTGGCTTGCCAATGGTGCCCAACTGTTCATATCCGGGCGCATTGAGTGAGACGACCGGCGATGTTTCCGATAAGCCATAGCCTTCGGAGATGGTGCATCCCGTGGTTTGTTGCCAGACATTGGCCGCGGCCAGTGTCAGGGCCGTTCCACCTGAGATAGTGACTTTGAGGTGACTGAAGTCTAAGGCTTTAAATTCTGGTTGATGACACAAGCCGACAAAGAGGGTGTTGAGACCCGCAAAACCGGTAAATTGATAATTAGCTAGAGTGCTGATTAACGAGGCGATATCTCTCGGGTTGGGGATCAATACCGAACAGCAGCCACGTTCGAAGTAGAGCACCAGGTTCACCATAAAGGCGTAGATATGGTAGATCGGAAGTGGTGCGACAAATATCTCTTCACCTTCTACAAGCTTCTCCCCTAAACGAGATTTTATCTGCATCGCGTTCGCGATTAAATTGCTGTGGCTTAGCATAGCGCCCTTAGATAAGCCGGTTGTGCCTCCGGTGTACTGCAGCGCCGCCAGCTCCTCTAAATGGCTGGTGACCCGACTAAATGGTGACAGTTTTCCTTTTACCAGTACGTCATTAAACAAGGTGGTATTAAATGGCACTTCGGGTTGCGCCTGAGGGGATATCAGATCTAAGGCATGGGTAGATATGACGGTTTCAATGGCAGTATTGGCGACGACATTGGTGAGTGTCGGCAGTAGATCTGAGAGAACCACCAACACCTTAGCACCGGAATCATTAAACTGATGTGTCAGCTCCCGCTCAGTGTACAGCGGATTGGTGTTAACCAGCACCATGCCTGCTCTTATCGCACCGTAGGCGGCAATCACGAATTGGGTAATGTTTGGCAGCTGTATTGCGACCCGATCGCCCACTACCAACTCGGTATGATTTTGCAGGTAAGCCGCAAAGTAGCGTGAGTCGCGCTCTATTTCAAAAAAAGAGCTGTGATGCCCAAGGCTGGCATAGGCAGTTTTGTCACCATAACGAGTGGCAGCTTGCTCAATCAATTCGATAAGAGAGGTGTATTTAGTGAGGTCAAGTTTCACATCTGAATCATATGCCATTGCTACTGCCCTTGTTCAATAAATTGAATACTGGTTGATCTTAATGTTTAGGGTCTGTCTATATTTAGAGCCTAGTTTCTAGCCTCGTTTCGAGCTTAGTTTTATTGTTTCTTGTCGAATAAAACAGGCGTTTAGATTAGTGCTAAAAATAGCCGCAGGTCAATCAAAAATGAGAAATAGATCACATTAAATACAAAGGCTAATATCTTGTTAAAAATAGAATTTATACTCTATTTTTAACCTGTGCCGTATTTTTTATTCGGCCGTGCTCGCCATCGACAGATAATTTATATCGCTTTATTTCGTCCAATTCAGAGTCAATCAATGAGTATGTGGTTGGTGAGGTGACGCAAGGTGGGCAAGAGGTGACTCGCCCTGGGGATAAGATCCCGAGAGCGAGTGCTGTGTTTGTTAGGCTGTTATGCCAATTGATATTATTCATTTTAGGCCAGCTAGCTAACCTAAAGTCGGAATACAGCGTGTCAGATCACCTAAAACTGGCGATGAAAATGGGACCGAAGAAGTTTGTTTTCTGGAAAACTGCCGTCTCCTTGTGACCCACTTCAGTGACCGAAAAAGTGATTGGACTCGGCGTGCCGGGTAGCATGAGTGGATCTGCTCGCACTGTAACCGGGTAATCAAGCAGCTCTCCGGCCTTAATCACTAACTCCTGTTGCGCGGACAGCTGAAATAGCGCTGGGTTATCGACAGATAGGTGGTAATACCTTGTCTGCTGACTCTTATTTCGAATCTTTAGCGTATAGCTATTTTCAACCATATCATCGGTGGTTTCACGATATAACGTCTGCCTGTCACGTATGACATTGAGCTGAATCTCGCTGCGACCATTCATGTCTATGCCAATCACGATAAACATGATGATGGCGGCAATGCCGTAGCCGATAAACTTAGTCGATTTGTATACGGGTTTGGGTTTGCCCTCGAGTGCATTTTCACTGAAATAACCGATTAGGTTTGGCTGGTATCCGAACTTATCCATGGTTTCATTGCAGGCGTCGACACAGGCGCCGCAGTTGATGCACTCATACTGTAAGCCATTTCGTATATCGATGCCGGTAGGGCAGACATCCACGCACAAGTTGCAATCGATACAGTCACCAAGGTCAGTTTCTTGTTTACGCTTTCTGGGGCCGCGGCTCTCACCCCGCGTCGCATCATAGGTGACCGTCTTGGTATTGCCGTCGAACATGGCCGATTGGAATCGGGCGTAGGGGCAGCAGTGGAGGCACATCTGCTCTCGCATCCAGCCGGCGTTGAGATAGGTACACAGGGCGAAGAACCAGACCCAGGCAGAAATCCAGAAGCTGGCCTTTAGGGTAAAGATCTCCAGATAGAGTTCTCTTGCCGGGACGAAGTAGGCGATAAAGGCGCAACCTGTGAGTAAGGCGGCTAGCCCCCAAGTCAGATGTTTAGCTAGCCTCTTTAAGAGCTTATTCGAGCTCCAGCGGGCCTTGTCTAAGGCTAAGCGTTTAGTGCGGTTGCCTTCGATGCGGGTCTCAATCCAGACAAACATAAAGGTCCAGGCCGTTTGCGGACACAGATAGCCACACCATACCCGTCCCCAAAATACGGTCACGAAGAAGAGCAGGAACGCGGCCGCAATAAAGACCCAGGCCAGCACGGTGAAATCCTGTGGCCAGAGACTGGTGCCGAAGAAGAAAAACTGCTGAGCATCGAGATCAAAAAGAATAGCTTGTCGGCCGCCATAAGAGATAAAAGGCAGCAACACAAACAGCATTATCAGGCCCGTGTTCATTGTGGTGCGGATCTTCTGAAACACGCCCTTCTGTTCTTTAATCTGGATCTTCGTAGAGCCATGGCTGGCAGAAGGTGCCCGCTCTACAGGGATCTGTTTCACAGGAATGGTGTTACGCGTCGTTTGATATTTTGGGTCACTATTATTATTTGGCATCTTACTTCTCTAAATGGCACGGATCAGACTCTACACATGCACAGATGTAGCAAGGCTTAGGCCAACAAGGTTACCTTGTTAACTGACTGAAACTATTTGGTTTTATGTTTTATAAATTTGCAATATGTCACGATATATCACTTTGTGGCGATATATCGTGACTAATAAGAGGGAGACTGAAAGTCGAAAGGAATTGTCCTTGAGCTTATACGGGACGGGTGATATTGAGTTTTTTCATTCGGGACCTGAGCGTACTGGGCGGCAACCCCAGCTTAGCTGCGGCTCCCGTAGGGCCGGAGACGCGCCAATGAGTCTCCTGCAATACTTGCGTGATATGTAGCTTCTCCATCGTCGCAAG
>SDWK01000698.1 GCA_004195335.1 Shewanella sp. | reverse complement strand
GCCTCAACCACATCGGCCATGACCTGATTACCCGAGATAACGATTGATGGTGTGCGGGGGTTTAACTCTGACATTTTCTTGAGCATGACCAAGCCACCCATGATCGGCATGCTGAGATCAGCCAGAACAATGTCAAATTCTCTTTGTTTAAACTTTTCCAGCCCCTGTTCACCATCATCGGCTTCAATAATCGTCGCACCACGGCTATCGAGAAACGATGCTACGATACGACGAAAAACAGGATCATCTTCAACGAGCAGAATGACTATATCTTTTAGCGCCATAAGGGTCCTTATTAGAAGGATCGAGTTCCCAGATTCTATGACCCGGAGTCTGGGAGCTTCGACATTCCCTGGAACCTTCTGTTAATCTAATTCCTGCATAAACTCATCTAACAGCTCATCTTCATCGAGATCTACAGGTACATCACCATCATACACCTTATAATCCATATGTTGAAAATATGCTTCCTTAACAAAAGTATAAGGGTCTAATGCATTATCGACTAATCGTTCTTGATCGATAGCGACCGCCCGTTTGTGTAGGTTCTCAAGCCCCCACTTTAACAAAGACTGCCACAAAGTTATCTCTGATAAAGGAAAGTATAGGCCATCAACCCAGTCGGTGGTGATCTCTCTGGTGACATAAGGTCCCAAAAACGGTGCCATGAAGTATGGGCCATTAGGTACACCGTAGTAACCGAGCACTTCATTAAATTCGTCATGCTTACGTGGCAGGCCCATCATATTGGCTACATCGATGACACCGAGTAACCCCATAGTTGAGTTTATGGTAAAACGTCCGCCGGCATTTGCAGCCCAGCCCCATTTACCCTGTAAGGTGTTGTTAACCAAGGCACTGGGCTCATCCAAATTCAACACAAAATTATTGATACCTGTTTTCACTGGTCGAGGAACATAATCGTTATACCCATGAGCAACGGGTCGATAAAAATACCTGTCCATAAACAGAAAGTTAAAGTCCCACATCGCCCTGTTAAACCCTTCGATAGGATCCCTTGGGTCAATATAGGTGACGGTAACCTCTTCAGTCGATACTTCTACATCATCGGTTTCGGCAGCAGTAAGACCAGAATCGTTCCCTTTCGTACCGGCTATGCCATTAGAAAGATCAATTTGATTGCGGTTAATTTGACCTGAGAAGATTTGGGAACCTGTAGTGTTAACTTGTACACGTTTGGCGTCCTGTGCGGATGTGTTTAACTGCGATGCTGAAGTGGGCGCAACGCCAAACATTGTTATAACCAGCACTATCCATTTAAACTTCATATTTCTCTCTTCGATAAAACAACTGAATCCATTTCAGTTGTTACAGCTTACGATTTATCCAAACCAGACACTGTATTGATGCTAGATTTAAGAGTGAGTGCCGTAATATCGACGCTAAACTTAATCCTTTGCTTGAGCTCTTATGCAGTAAAACTAAAGTAAGCCTCTGCTTGAGCCGATATTAAGTAGCAACGACAAAATATCCTAATCCGTTAATAACTAGACTAGTCAGTGTGATTTTAGTTTGTAAGCTGCTAAGGATACTTGCCAAAAAAAATAGATCAAATTTATTATCACGAAAATTGTAAGCACTAATGAAAAAACGGAACCCACTCGATGCCAGAACCTGTTAATACGCACAATAGAAATAGACCGGTGTCGATCACAAGAGCCGTACCCAGAAACCATTCCAGAGGAGAAGTGCAGCCTTCGCCACAGGTTTCCCCCGAGTCTAAAACCCTAGCCTCAGAGCCTAATACCGCTACCACGGCGCGATCTGCAACTCATCCGGCATCTTCGGCGGGCTCCAGAGCGGCACTTTCTCAAACAGCGAACAATGAGGCAAAAGTGCCAGCCTCTCAGGTGTCCACCGAAGCCAGCCTCTCTGCAAAACTTCAGGCTCCGGTGTTACGTTCAGCCGTTATACATTTTTCTTCAAAGATAGACCAAATAACTTTATCTGGCGAAAATTTCAATATCGATTTTTCATCTTACTCTAGTCGACGCTCGGCGTTAAAGGCAGCCAGTTACCTGATCAATACTCATCAAGCGTCTCCGAATACTCAAACAACACTTAACGAACCTGCGGTTACGTCTAAGGGAGGAGATCCATTCCTTGCTCAGTTAATATCCTTGGGTAAACCTGTTTCCATAAGCTTGCCCGACGCGCTTAAAAGTTTGATTCAACAACATGGAATAGACCTAAGCCAATTAAAGCAGTTGAGTTCTCGGCCCCAAGGTTATCCTCTTCCCACCGCTAATATTGACGCCAAGACGCTGACCTTATCCAATGGGTTGTCACTGCTTTTACCTCAATCGAGCCTTTCAGCACTGAACGCCTCTCAGGCTTCTCTCGCTCGCGGCGTAACAGCCAGAATTGAGGTTGTACCCAGCATTCATTATCAAAACCAGCAATGGGTATTAAAACTGACACCTATCATAGAAACCAGCAACGTAGAGCTCACACCCAGTATACAAACTCAATCGTTGTCGCGAAACACGGGGGAGATGGGGTCACAGTTGCTATTAGCCAAGCCGGAATTATCTAAACTGTATTCAAGCTTGATAAAAACGCTGGAAAAGCTCCCGTACAAAGAATCGACTGGCTTGAATTCTGTCAGCTCAATAAACATTTCAGCGGCAAAGCTATCACCAACGGGTGCTTTACCTGAGGTGAACTCAATTACCGGCGCTAACATAAAAGCTGAAGCACTGGCAAATACGCTTGTAAATACAACACCGACTAAACCTGACGCTGCCGCACCTGACTTACAAGCCAGTACAGAGCAGAGCAAAAAGCCTCAGACACATCAAACCCAAGAGCCTCAAAATAAAGAGCCTCAAATCAAGGGCGAAGATGCCAAGACAACTAGTACAAAGAACAAGCCTATTCTGGATATCAATTTACCGTTACCTAATCAAAAAAATAGTGTTGCCTTTGTCTCAACAGAGAAACAGGACGCATCCACATCGGTGTCGAGTACCAACCGAGAGTTGATGTTGAACGCTCTTAATAAGGCGTTCGGTAAAGCGGGTGGGTTACCACAAAGTACAGAAAAAGCCGCTGAGCCTCAACAGTCCCTCGCTAGCTTGTTAGTCAAAATCTTGCCCCAAATTCAACCCTCAATGTTGCGAACTTTAGCCCTGCCCAGCAATGTTGAGAAGGAACTTGCAGGACTGCTTAATTTAAGCTCGTTCAGTGAGATCAATACCCTAGCTAGAGCCTCCGTGTCCCATATGAACTCTGTATCAATGCTGTTTCAGCTTCTTATTGGCATTAGGCCCCAAGGTTTAACCGGTAAGACCGGAAGCGGCAACAGCTCTAAACTCAGTGTGTTATCTCAAAAGTATTTGCAAAAACTTCAGGCTCAGTTAGGCGTCAACAATGCAACCTTATCCCTCTTCGATAAAGCGGGTACTACTGAAACCCTGGCTAAGTTGGTTAACAATCTAAACCTCTACTCCCACGCCAGCAATGAGAATAATGGCCAGACAAACTGGTACTTTACCTTCCCCTACTCACTCAACCAACAACAAGAGCAACTTGAGGGGCAGTTCACCAAAGAGGATGACAGTCAGGAAGATAACCCAAATTCAAATTGGCGACTGCAGCTCAAATTTAATTTGGTTCAAGGGCCACTGTTAATTAAGACCCACATAAAAGACAACCGCTTAGATATGACCTTTAATGGCGAAGATGACACCTTATTGAATAAGATTGACCTCCTATTACCACCACTTATGAAAAAGCTGGTCGATATCGGTTTAACACCGGATAAGGTTGTAACACAACGGGCTAAAGTTCCCGCAACGCTGCTCCCAGGCGATCATTATTTAGTTAAGATAAAGGCTTGAGGCGGAATAGTGTAGGACTGGCTTTGGTGTAAGACCGGCTTTAGCCGGGAATGGCTTCGACGTACATTCACTGCCGATTCGTAGCCAAGAGCTTCGCGGCTGAAGCACGCTCCTACAAAAGAAG
>SDWK01000432.1 GCA_004195335.1 Shewanella sp. | reverse complement strand
CTAGTCTCGTGGGCTCGGAGATGTGTATAAGAGACAGATATTCAGCTTGGTGATGGGTCGGGAGTTGAACTGTTGAAAGAGCTGAATGGTATCAGCGACCGAGTATCACATCAGTTAGATATTGCCGCATTCACCGCTCAAATTCAGGCCGATGATATTGCCAGTTACCATGCGGCCGGTTTTGATATCGTTTTAGGAAAACCACTCAATATGCAGTCATTAGCGGCTTGGATAGGTGTGGCTAAGGCCGACTCTTCACAAGGGGGGAGGCCACCAGCGTCTATTTTACCAGAGCCTGCTGCTTCTTCGCCTAGGAGCGATAGCGGACTCGATGAGTGCAGTGGCAGCACAAATGTCGATAAGGCTGAATCACTTATCGATTTGAACCTGATACAACAAGATATCGATTACCTTGGACTCGATGCCGTTATTGAGATGCTCGAGCTTTACACTGAGTCCAGCCAAAAGCAGATACAGGCCTTAGGCGAGTATCCGAGGCATGCCGGAACACTCCTGCATGCGCTCAAGGGAAGCAGTGCCAGTATGGGGCTTATCGCGATGGCTAATTTGTGCAAGGGGTTGGAGGGCGGAGCATATCAAGACGGTGAGCATCAAGAACTATTGCAGTTATATCGAGACTCCATCACTGCGTTAGAGAGGCAACTGAACGCTTAATCCTGAGGGTATTAGATCGGATGCCCATGTTTCGGTGCTTATAGGTTGATCTAAGTAGCGAATTTTATTTCTTGAGGTTACATGTTTGGAGATAGATGTTAATAATGGTGGGTTGGATTTTATTATCATAAGGTCGTAAATAAGCCTTGTTGGGGTTATTTCGTGCTCTGTAAACCACTTAAAAAGAGATACTGGTGAATAGGCCTGAACGACGTTGGAGCGGGATGTATATCGCGCCGTTATTCGTTATCTTGTGTCTGCTTTTGTCAGGGCAGTGCTCTGCCGATGCTGAGAAACAATACCTGCGTTATTATCAAGCGGATCCACGTTTCGAATATAGGGTTCAGTTACTCAAGTTAGCGCTGGAAAAGACCGAAGCCGAGTTTGGAACCGTCGAACTTAACACTGTCGAAGAGGATGTGACTCAGAGCCGTGGCTTGATGATGCTAGAGGATAATGACATTGATATTGTTTTTCTGGCTGCCAATACCGATAGGCTAAAACGCTTCAGGGCCGTACCTATTCCGATATTAAGGGGGATGCTGGGTTACCGGGTTCTGATGATCCACCGAGATAGTGCCGATAGCTTCGCGGATGTCGAGTCATTACCTGAGTTAACCCATAGATTCGAAGCGGGTTTTGGTAGTCACTGGGTTGATCTTGAGATCTTGAAATACAATCATATTCCGGTGCAGGAAGTTCATGACTACGATAGTTTGTTTGCTATGTTGGCCGGGAAACGGTTTGATTTTTTCCCACGGGGCATTAATGAAGCGTGGCAAGAACTGGATAATATATCGGCACAATATCCTCAGTTAATGGTCGAAGAACACCTTGCTCTCATGTATCTCTATCCTATCTATTTCTTCGTCAATAAAGATAATCACTCATTAGCGGTGCGAATTGAGAAAGGTCTGACATTGGCCGAGGAAGATGGCACTTTCAAGCAGCTTTTTATCCATTACAATCGCGCATCGATAGATAAAGCAAACCTGACAAATCGCCGTATATTTGAACTTGAGAACAATACCTTACCTGATGATAGTCCCCCTATTGATACCAGCTGGTGGCTGAATCCATCAGATTAATCATCTCTTCTAACCTCTGGTGTGGCCAATATTTCGCTGCTTATGGAGAACGGTTTACAGTCAGGGCTATATAGATAGACTATCTATATAGCCCACAAGTGCAGATGGTAATAAGCCATTCTCACCTTAAAGGGAATTCTGTTAAACTGCCCGGCAACTATTTATGTCGTTTTCTGTGGTGCGGTGTCATGTCTTTTTCATCTATGGCTTTGAGTCAAAAACTTATATCCCTTCTATCTGAGCTCGGTTATTCAGCACCTACGCCGATACAGGCTCAAGCGATTCCGGTTATCTTAGCCGGGCGGGATATTATGGCTGGTGCACAAACTGGAACCGGAAAAACGGCTGCATTTGCCTTGCCCATTTTGCAAAGACTCAGCGACACTTATGTTGAACAATCCGATCAAACCCAAGCCGTTAGCGTAAAACCGGTTCGCGCCTTAGTGCTGACACCGACCAGAGAGCTGGCGCTGCAGGTCTATCAAAGTTTCGGCAAGTACGGTAAGGACTCAGGGTTAAATAGCGCAATTGTCTACGGCGGTGTCAGTATCGATGCTCAAGCCGATGCCTTGAAATCGGGCGTCGATATTCTGGTGGCGACCCCGGGTCGGCTGCTGGACCAGCTCAGGCGCGGTTCGCTGACATTGAAACAGTTGGACTTTTTGGTCTTCGATGAAGCCGATCGCATGTTGGATATGGGCTTTAAAGATGAGATCGATGCCATTTTGAAGCAAGTACCCACACAGAGACAGACCCTGCTATTTTCCGCCACATTCGATCAAGGTGTATTTGCCTTGAGCAAACGTTTGCTGCGGGATCCCAAACTCATCGAGGTGGATAAACGCAATACCGTAGCCGCTAACGTCGAGCAAGTTGTTTATGCCGTTGACGCCGACAGAAAAAGTGAACTTATCTGCCACCTGATAAAATCAAAACAGTGGCAGCAAGTGCTGATTTTTAGTCGTAAAAAACTCGGGGCCGATCAATTAGCCGCTAATATAGTTAAAGCCGGTATTCAAGCGCAAGCTTTTCATGGTGACCTGTCACAGGCGGCAAGAGAAAAAGTATTAAAGCAGTTTAAGCAAGGTGATGTTCAGGTATTGGTCGCGACCGATGTCGCGGCGCGGGGACTCGATGTCGAGGAGCTCAAGGTGGTGGTGAATTATGAACTGCCTTTTATCGCCGAAGATTATATTCATCGAATTGGCCGCACCGGTCGTGCGGGAAATGTCGGGGTTGCTATTACGCTGTACAGTGAAGACGATATACTCCGGCTCGAAGAGATTGAGGCGTTACTGGACTCAAGGCTACCGCAGCAATGGCTGCCTGGATTCGAGCCTGATTTAACCAAAGCCGAGCCAGTTGACAGAAAAAACACTAAAGCGGCACAGAAACAAAGAGCCAAGCGAAGAATGTCCGGCGGAAAAAAGGCGGGTTCAAGGCGTTAAACGAAACAGGTTATGTTGGTGCATACACTCATCCTTATTGGTGTTAGTACATTTATTAGTTGGTAGTTAGCACATTCGACAATCAGTGAGAGATAAAAAAATCCCCCTGCGAAGCAGGAGGATTTTATCGTTAGACGGGCATTTTTTCTATGTACACAGGGCCAATGTTACCCCTGTCCTATTACATATATAACCCTTTACGCTTTTACTTAAGCATGACTAATCAACAGGAGTATCGGTCCAGATACCGCCTCGTTGTTTGGTTAAGTCTTCCATGGAGCCTGCATCAAATAGTGGTGGCGGTGTCGGATCATTGGCTAGCACGTTATGACAATTGGAACACGCGGCGCCAGTTGCAACGCTTCCTGCTCCACCATGGACCTGATCGACAGGACTTCCCGTGACCGGGTCGGTATAGACCAGACCAGCAGTCGCATTTGAGCCATTTAAGAAGTCTATACTATTGATACCAGGTTGGAACAACCAGATACGTGTCGCAGGGATAGCATTCCAGTTTGGCAATGTATCGCTGCCTGTACCAGCAAGGGACTGAGCTATGATTGCGCCGGGAACGGCAAGGTCACCTAAGGTGATTTTCTGAGGGAAGGATACATAGTGATCTCGGGTGGTGTACTCCCAAAGATGCACTTCGAAACCTGCATCGTAAGTCCCACCCGCTACCATGGCGATATCATCGGTAGCATTACCGGTATCAAGCGCGCGTTGCATCTGAACATTCCATACACCTAAATTGCCATCCCCCGACTCAGGGGTAAAGCTTGTTC
>SDWK01000488.1 GCA_004195335.1 Shewanella sp. | reverse complement strand
GCTCGCCCCAGAGCAGCGCGATCCAACCAGCAATTGCCAGGTAAGGCCCAAATGGAATGGGTTTCGCCCTGTCTCGACCGAGAAAGATCAGCGAACCACCGATCATCATAGCAATAAGAGACACCATATACACAACAGTACCGCGCCAGTCAAAATCTTTAAATGAGTTATATCGAAAATTACTGACCATCAGTAAGCCTGAAGTAATCGTGACCAAGGCAACCAGCCAGCTAACATCTGAACCTTTTATCCCGCTTTGACCACCAAACCAGATACTACCGGCGATAAGGGCTGCTGCGGCCGGACTTGCCAAACCTTGAAAGTATCTTTTCTCCTCGACCCCAACCTGAGTGTTAAATCTAGCCAAACGAAGAGCCGCTCCTGCACAATAGATAAAAGCTGCAAGCCAACCAATTTTCCCCAAATCTGCTAGCCCCCAATTATAAGCAATCAAAGCGGGGGCCACACCGAAAGAAACCATATCTGCCATGCTGTCATACTCAGCTCCGAAATCACTCTGGGTATTCGTCATCCTGGCAACTCGCCCATCCAGACCATCAAAGAGCATGGCAACGAAGACAGCAATTGCTGCTGACTCAAACTGTCCATTCATTGATGCAATTACAGCGTAAAATCCTGAAAACAACCCAGCGGTAGTAAACAAGTTTGGCAGTAGATAGATGCCTTTTCTCTTAACTGATTCTTTATCAAAGTTTTGCATAATTTTAAAACACTAGTATCTTGTATAAAAAAGATACCATAGATTGGGTACCTAGGGCCTTATCGTTTAGTAAACTATTTTTGACTCCAGCTTTAACCTATATAGCTAATACCGGATATAATTAACTACGAAATATAGATAAGATTCAGTTCAAATTGGAAGGAATTATGTTCACAAAATCATTAGTACTCATATTGATCTTAGCATCAATAGGATCGGCATCCGCAACTGTGATCTATAAGTGGGTAGATAAAGACGGCGTAACTCATTATAGCCAGCAGGTACCGGAAAATACCTCAACAGACAAAATCTACAGCGAAGATATTGAACAGCAGCCCATAGGTTTCACCGCACCAAAAGCCAGACCCGCAGCTCCCGAGCCGAGTAAAGAAGAAAAGAACGCGGCAAGGATAAAAGAGCATAATAAAGAGCAGGCAGCTGATATCTGTGAAAATGCGCAACATAATTTAAAAGTCCTTACGACCCACTCCAGATTCAGAAGTAAAGATGAAACAACAGGGGAAGTGGTGGCAATGAAAGAGGAAGACCGTCAGGCTAAAATTAAAGTTCAGGAAGAGCGAATTAAATTGTTCTGTAAAAAATAACCAGTTCGATATTGACGCGATTCAGCACACTAGAACCATCATTAAACCTATAAAAAAAACAGACTCATAAGAGTCTGTTTTTCATTCAAGCCAGCTTGTGTATAGATAAACCCGTCAATCTATCAGATTAATGACATCGAAAATTAGCTCCAAACTTTAGTCGTTATTGCTCGAACGCCAGCTCTGAACCTGCGCACACAACTTTAATTGGCTTTCCAGGGATCAGAGAACCACTCAATATTTTTTGAGCTAACGGGTTTTCAACCTCCTGCTGTAAGGCTCTTTTCAATGGTCTCGCACCATAAATAGGATTAAACCCAGCTCGTGCAATAAACGCTAAGGCCTCATCACTCAATATTAGCTCGAATTCTTTCTCCGCAAGACGTTGTCTCAATAAGTCGACCTGAATACCCGCAATATGTTTAATATGCTTCTCATCGAGAGGATGGAAGACCACAGTCTCATCGATTCGGTTAAGAAACTCCGGTCTGAAGCTATGAACTACCACGTTCATCACCTCTGACTTCATTTCGCCATAGGAGAGCTCTGTAAATCTATCTTGAATGATATCAGAGCCAAGATTAGACGTCATAATGACCACGGTATTTCTAAAATCTACCGTTCTACCTTGACCATCCGTTAAGCGACCATCATCCAACACTTGAAGTAAAACATTGAACACATCAGGATGTGCTTTCTCTACCTCATCGAGCAGAATTACAGAATAAGGTTTTCTTCTTACCGCTTCAGTTAAATAGCCTCCCTCTTCATAGCCAACATATCCCGGAGGAGCCCCCAACAATCGCGCAACTGAATGCTTCTCCATAAATTCAGACATATCGATACGAACCAATGCAGATTCAGTATCAAATAAAAACTTGGCCAAAGATTTACACAGTTCAGTCTTGCCGACCCCGGTAGGACCCAAGAATAGGAATGAACCGATTGGACGTTCAGGATCCGACAGCCCGGCACGACTGCGTCGAATCGCATTAGAAACCGCATCGACGGCTTCATTCTGTCCTATGACTCGAGAATGAAGTGCCTCTTCCATATGAAGCAGTTTTTCTTTCTCACCTTCTAACATTTTTGAGACTGGGATCCCGGTTGCTTTTGACAAGACTTCGGCGATCTCAACATCGGTCACTTTATTTCTTAGTAAGGTCATATCTTGCATCTCTGCTTGAGATGCCAAATCTAACTGTTTTTCCAGCTCAGGTATCCGACCGTATTGAAGCTCTGACATACGAGTCAGATCGCTTGCTCTGCGGGCGACTTCGAGATCTAGCCTTGCTTGCTCAAGGTCCGCTTTAATATGTTGAGTTCCAGCCAAGGATGCTTTTTCAGTATGCCAAATTTCGTTCAACTCAGAAGCATTTTCATCGACACTTTTTAGCTCTTCACGTAAAGAATATAAACGACGTAAACTCGCTTCATCGGTTTCTTTCGATAACGCTTGTTCCTCTAACTTTAGCTGTATCGAACGGCGCTCTAGCTTATCCAAAGGTTCAGGCTTTGAATCAATTTGTATTCGTATACTCGAAGCCGCCTCATCAATCAGATCTATCGCCTTATCCGGCAACTTTCGGTCAGAGACATATCGGTGTGACATCGTGGCAGCAGCAACGATTGCGGGATCGGTGATCTCAACATGATGATGTAATTCATAACGTTCTTTAAGTCCACGTAATATCGCGATCGTATCTTCAACATTAGGCTCCTCGACTAACACCTTTTGAAAACGCCTCTCTAATGCGGCATCTTTCTCGATATATTGACGATATTCATCCAATGTTGTCGCACCGACACAGTGCAAATCACCACGAGCTAACGCGGGTTTTAACATGTTCCCCGCGTCCATAGCACCATCGCCCTTCCCTGCACCGACCATAGTATGCAGCTCATCGATAAATAGAATAACCTGACCTTCCTCTTGAGAAAGTTCATTCAGAACGGCTTTCAACCGCTCTTCGAATTCACCGCGATATTTTGCTCCCGCCACTAATGAGCCCATGTCTAATGAAAGAACACGTTTGTTCTTTATGCCTTCAGGCACTTCACCATTGATAATTCGCTGTGCCAGCCCTTCAACAATGGCTGTCTTACCCACACCGGGCTCACCAATTAAAACAGGGTTATTTTTCCGTCTACGTTGTAGGACCTGAATAGTACGACGGATCTCATCATCACGACCAATAACAGGATCGAGTTTGCCCTGCTCTGCTCGTTCAGTTAAGTCGACAGTAAATTTCTTCAATGCTTGACGCTGGTCTTCAGCATTGGGATCATCAACATTTTTACCTGCGCGAATTTGCTTTATCGTCTGCTCTAGCAACTCTTTGGTCGCACCGGATTTCTTTAAATTCTGCGAAAGAGTGTCATTTCCCTCGAGCGCCGCCAAAATAAACAGTTCACTGGAAATGTACTTATCATTTCGTTTCTGGGCTAATTTGTCACAAAGATTTAAGAGGCGAATTAAGGCCTGAGATAATTGAATATCACCACCGGTCCCTTCTACTTTAGATAATCGCTCTAATTCTTGGTTGAGTTGCGATCGAAGTGAACTGACTCGGATACCAGCTTGAGTAAGCAGAGGATGAATCGAGCCATTATCTTGGTTAAGTAGCGCCATCATCAAATGTATAGGTTCAATAAACTGATGATCACGTCCTAATGCCAGCGATTGAGCATCGGAAATTGCAGTCTGAAATTTATTGGTCATACGATCGAGTCGCATACAGCCTCCACAAGCAAAAATAACTACCTTCGATAGTTAAAATATGGGGAGCTTTTGGTCATTTTTCAAGAGCTGACCACCTATTTACCTACAAATATTAGCTCTATAACAGCCAAATAAGTGAAGCCATACGACCTGTGACTTTATCTCTGCGATATGAGAAGTAATCATCAGGGTTTTTAAAGGTACAAATGTCAGCTTGATAAACCTCGGTGACGCCAGCTAAATTAAGTCGGAATCGTGCGAGCCCTTGTAGATCAGCAAGATATTTTTGATTGCTAGAAATAACGTTTTCACCTTCATAACCAGAAGCTGATTGCTGAGCTGAAAGATCTTTCTTAACAAAGAAAACACTGCTCTCTGGCTGCTTAGAGATAAACATATCCCTAACCTCTTCACCAACCTCGAAGACATCGGCACCAATTGCAGGCCCAAGATAAGCGATAAGGTGTGCTTTATTAGACTTAAACTTATCGAGTGCCACCTCAATAATTCCGTCACATAGTCCTTTCCAGCCGGCATGAACCGCAGCAATTTCAGAGCCATTTCTGTCACAGAGTAACACTGGCAAACAATCAGCGGTCATCACGACGCATACCTGTTTAGAGCGTTCAGAATAGCTACCGTCTGCATGATGCACCGTTTGATTGTCAGCTTCGATGACTCTAGTACTATGAGTTTGCTCTAACCAAGCAGGAAAATCTGGAAGATCAAAGCGCTCATGAATGAGCGCTCTGTTTATCTGTACTTTTTCTTCGCTATCCCCAACATGTAGCCCTAAATTAAGGCTGTTGTACGGGAATTCACTTACGCCCTCTCGACGTGTAGTAAAAGCGATCCTCACTCCTTGAGGAATATACCACTCTCTGTTTTTTAAGAATGGTCGCATCGATTAAACAATCGATGGATTATCAAGCGTGTCCTGGCGTAACGCCCTAGTCAAAACAACCATATCTTCAGGAACTGGCGCCTGCCAGCTCATAATTTCGCAAGTATAAGGATGTGCAAGTTCTAGCCTGATAGCATGTAAAGCTTGACGCTTAAAACCCATATAAGTTTCAAAGAATTCAGGCGATACACCTTTTGGTGGTCTGGGACGGCCGCCGTACACGGGGTCACCGACCAAGGTATGCCCAATATAAGACATATGCACACGGATCTGATGCGTTCTACCGGACTCGAGGCGCAATCTCAATCGAGTATGAGCTCTAAATTTTTCAGCAACACGGTAATGAGTCATAGCAGGCTTACCATTGTGCACCACAGCCATATGTGTACGCTTGGTTGGATGACGGTCGATAGGCTCATCGACAGTCCCGCCAGATATGATCGTGCCTAGAACTATAGCTTCATACTCACGAGTGATCTCTCTTGCTTGTAGAGCTGAAACCAGATGAGTTTGAGCCTCAACGGTCTTAGCTACAACCATAAGTCCGGTTGTATCTTTATCCAGACGATGCACGATACCCGCACGCGGAACAAGTTCGATACTTGGACAATGATACAACAAAGCATTCAGCAAAGTGCCGTCACTATTACCAGCGCCAGGATGAACGACGAGTCCAGCCTGTTTATTGATAACAATAATGTGCTCATCTTCATAAATGATATCTAAGTCTATCTTTTGTGCTTTAGCTGTCGTCTCTTCGACTAAAGTCGCTTCAACTTGTATCACTTGCCCTTCGAGTACCTTTTCTCTAGGCTTAGTAGAAACTGCGCCATCAATGTACACCCAACCAGCTTGGATCCACTCTTTGATGCGTGTGCGTGAGTAATCAGGGAACAATCCAGCCAAAGTTTGATCCAATCTTTGACCTGTTTGTGTTGCTGTTATCTCACTTTTTAGATTAATCTCTTGTGTCATAGGAACCGTGCCCGCTTTTCGGGGTCCAAAAATGTGTGCTATCTGTTACAATCGAATTGTTTCTATTTTATATTGAAATGGAAAAATTCTTAACCATAACTTTAAAAGAATCGAACTCAAGTATGCATAAATTTGCTAAAGGTGCCGTAGTAGGCCTGTTTTCACTGGCCATAGCGGCCTGCAGTAGTAGCCCAGAAGAAGATTTAAAAGTAAGTAAATCCTCACCAGATGTACTTTACTCTCAAGCAAGAACGTCAATGGAGCTTGGAAACTTCAGTAAAGCGGTCCGCTCATTGGAAGCATTAGACTCTCGCTATCCTTTTGGCCCGCATAAAACTCAAGTACAACTCGACCTCATCTATGCCTATTATAAACTAGATGACGCTGCATCGGGTATCGCTAATATCGATCGTTTTACCAGACTCAACCCAACTCATAAAGATATTGACTATGTTTATTACATGCGCGGACTCGTCAATATGCAATCTGATAACTATATGTTCCACGATATGTTAGATATCGACAGGACAGATCGAGATCCCAAAGTAGCACAAGATGCCTTTAAAGATTTCGACCGTTTAATCAAGTCATACCCAAATAGCAAATATGCACCAGATGCAGCTAAGCGTATGTTTTACTTGAAAAACCGCCTAGCAAGATACTCTATCAACGTCGCTGAATACTATATAAAAATGAATGCTTGGAGTGCGGCTTCAACGAGAGCACAATCGGTAATGGAAACGTATCCGAACACCACATCGACAGAGCGAGCATTAGAGATTATGGCTGAGGCTTATGGTGAGCTAGGCCAAGAAAAACTCAAAGAAAATGTCTTATCGGTAATGAAAATTAACTTCCCAAATAATAAAATGTTATCTCGCTAATCAAACTATTAGCCTGGCGAAGTCATAAAAAGCTCCGGTAACGGGGCTTTTTTATGAGCAAACATTGCCTTTTTTATCTATCAAAAGCAGTGTTATTCTCCATAACAACTGAAGTTTGTCTTAATAGACTCACCTTTTACGTATAAACAGCAAGCCAGTTAAGGCTATGCAAAGTTGTTTTATACAACAAAGCAAGTGTGTGGACTTATTCGCACAAAACTCATCCAAACAAACAGCAATTACGGTTAAATTAAAAAAAGTGATTGACTCAAAACGCTAAAAGCCTTTTAATAGCCGCCGTTGCCCGAATAGCTCAGTCGGTAGAGCAGAGGATTGAAAATCCTCGTGTCCCTGGTTCGATTCCGGGTTCGGGCACCAATTTTCTCTTCTATATCCCCTCAATCCAATACACCTTTTATAAATCATTTTAATTTATATCTCTTATCTTTATGCCGTTTTTATCCACCTGTTATCGATGATTTATTCCACCAGCTTTAATGATTCAACTCTCTTGTACTCAAGCATCAGCTTGTTACGCCCTGTTAACTTTGCCTCATAAAGTTGCTCATCAGCTTGGCCTATCATACTTTCCCAATTAACATCTGAAAATGATGGATGAAAACGTTCATAGAACACTCCACCAATACTCACAGTGACCCTGTCATCAAAACAAGATTTTGGGTGGTAGATATTTAGCTCCCTCACTTTTTCCAACATCCTTTTCGATAACAACTCCATTTGAGCAAAGTTATCCCCCTGAATGACGACACAAAACTCCTCTCCCCCGTAGCGGGTCACTAACTCTCCCCTTCGTCTGCATTCAAGTAATAAGGTTTGGGCAATTAAAAGGATGGCTTTATCTCCAGCTTGATGACCTAAAGTATCGTTGTATTCCTTAAACAGATCGATGTCTATCATCAAGAAACCTATGACTCCCTTCCCCTCTCTCCACAGAGTGAAGGCTCTTTGGGCGAAGACTTCCAGACTGCGACGATTAGCAATACCCGTTAATGAGTCTTTATATGATAAAGATTCCAGATAATTTTGATGTCGCTCTAATTTATCAACCATCAGGTTAAAGGAACTTGTTAAACGGACCATCTCATCTATGTGCCATGAGGTCCTCATTTTATACAAGCTGCCGCGCTCAGCCATCTTGTCTAAGACTAAGTTTGCACTCCGTATCGGCCTTAATATCATGAAAGAAAGCGGGATCACAGAACATGCTGATGCAATAATCAAAGTGACGAAGAGAAGCATTGATTCTGGTGTGAGGATTGAAGGAGATATTTTTTCATCGTGAGTAACTGATATTTTCAACGCGGGCACGCCAAAAACATCATTAATAAGCCATTCATGCTTAGAAGCCAGAGCTCCAATTTTAGGCATACCATTAAAGTTTGTCAGCCCTGAATATGACTTTCCAGAGTCTAAGCCCTCTATTGTAAAATTCACTAAACTTAACTGTCTAATCTGCTCAATCAAACTATCATCTAACCCCCTGACCATCAGTAGACTACCAGCGACCGCCCCCTTTCCACTAGTTGGTAACACGGCGGCATTACTGAAATAAACCACAGTTCCGTCTAAATTAATTATTCCGTTTCTTGTCGAGGGTAACCGCTCATTAATCGCTCGCCCATCAGGCAACACATGCCCGACCCAAGAAGTATCACTTTTTTGTAATCTGTGAGATGAAAAGGTTGGGTTTACGAAGTACTGCCACAGAAGCTTACCTTCGGTATCGAAGAGATACGCTCCATCAATATCGGCAGCTTCGAAACTGTTTGCGCTTAAATTGGACTCGATGAAGGAAGGCTCTCTGGAATCAACAAATTTAACCATTTCATCCCAGACAGCATAATCATAACAAAGCGTCTCTAAACTCTGTTGAGCAAACTTGAGGCCACGCTGAACGGCAAGGAGTTCTTTTTCTTGCTGTGAGCG
This sequence comes from Shewanella sp., assembly GCA_004195335.1. GTDB lineage: Bacteria > Pseudomonadota > Gammaproteobacteria > Enterobacterales > Shewanellaceae > Shewanella. The sequence continues at coordinate 3,466 of SDWK01000488.1, read as the reverse complement.
CATCTGCGACTCAATAACCGGCAGGTAAACGAATTGATAGAGCACACTCGCTGCCAAAAAAGAGAACAGCAGAATCACTAAACCAAGCAAATTTAAAAAGCGATTTAATTTCATGTAACCAACTCAGATAAATCCATTTTTTAAGCTTAGCCTAATGATTCTGTTTCAGGGTTAGATCTTAAATAAACTCACCGCTCGATGAAGTGATTCAGCACGAGATTGAACTTCACTGGTGGCCAGGCTATTCTCATCAGCTGCTGTTGCCGAATCCTGAGCAATATCTCTGATTATCACGACGTTCTTATTAACCTCAGCGGCAACCATACTTTGCTCTTCGATTGCAGCCGCTATTTGAGTACTCATGTCCATAATATTAGTGACATCGACGTTTATCTGTTCGAGGAGGGTACCCGCTATTGCCGCTTGCTCGGCACTTTCCCCTCCCTGCTTTTGAGTTGCTTCCATCAGCTGAACGATAGAACGGGTTCTTGCCTGAAGTGTTTGAATGATCCCTGCGATCTCTTGGGTCGACTCTTGAGTCCTCATCGCCAGGCTACGCACCTCATCGGCTACGACAGCAAAACCGCGTCCTTGCTCACCCGCTCGAGCCGCTTCGATAGCCGCATTGAGTGCCAGCAAGTTAGTCTGTTCGGCGATGCCTCGAATCACATCTAAAACACGGCCTATCGTCTCACTGTCTTTTTCTAGCTCACCGACCACTTGCGCTGAACCATCAAGCTGTTCAGCCAGTGATTCAATTTTTTCAATGGTTTGCTCGACACCTAGCAGCCCTTTTTGGGCATTGTCATGGGTATTCCCAGCTCTGTCTGCGGCCAACTCAGTATTTTTGGCAATTTCATCGATAGTTGCCCCCATTTCGGTTATTGCGGTAGCCACCATATCAGTTTCATTGAGCTGCAGCCCTACGCCTTCCGATGCTTTAGTCGCATTTAATGAAAGTTCAGCACATGAATGATTCATAATCTGAACCGATTCTATAACCTCTTCAATTAACGTTTGGAAACTCTCTACCATCAAATTAAAGTGTTTGGCAATTTGACCTAACTCATCATCTGAAGTGGTATCACAACGGATCGATAAATCCTTATTTTTTTCGATATTTGAGATTGCAAGAGTGATCCGCATTACTGGCTCCATAATGCTGCGGATAATAAAGAAGGTAAAAACACAAAGAATGATAGCAATCAGGATAAATACAACGATCCCCACCGTAAGGGCCGACTCTTCAGCAGCATGGATCGCTGCAACGGCTTGCTCTTTTAATCGTTCAGAGTCTGCCTCCGCCGTAGCAATGGCATCACGCAGTTCCGCCATTCCGCCATCATTTTTGGTTAAGCCTAAAGCTTGCTCCTTAGTCACCAAGGTTGCGAAATCTTTCTGGTAACTTGAGATAAGCATCATGGTTTCATTTTTGACACTCTCATCGAGATCTGACTCAGCTAAGGCCTGTTCAAACTTCTTAATATTGCCATCAAATTTATCTACGTAACTCATATTCCGGCGTAACATAAAATCTTTTTCATTACGTCTCAGCTGTAGCATTATCACCATCAGTCCTGGCTCATCGTATTCTTTAACCAGAGTTTCAACATTGCGAACGGCTTGTCGCAGGGTGCCATAAAGACCTGTTTTGGGGGTAAGTCCAATCTCCTGCTGCAGTTGAACCACCTTTTTAAACGACTGCTCATAGTGACTCAAACTCTGCTCAAAACTCTGCAGTGCTTTTGTCGATATATCATAAGTAACAAAGCTCTCTCTTAACGAGCTAATCACTTTTGCAATATCATCTGAATTTGACTGGTGTTTATCCAAATAACCAAGCTCCAGTCGGGCAAAGAAGTCCTTTTCGTCTTTGCGAAGACTCAGCACCTCTTTCTCTAATTCAATAACACCTTGGGCGGTATGAGACAGGTCATCCTGTATACCACTTGCATATATTTGCAGACCGAACATGGCAAATATGGAGATAATAGAAACTGCAGCACTGAGCAGTAATTTATGACGAATGAGCATATTGGCGACCTTTATAAATGAGAGCACTCTAGTAAGGATAGTTGTAAATAAATCACAGAGCTAAGTTGGTTAAATGACAAATGCAAGGTATCGTAATACCCCACTCATCATCGGCAACCAAACCAGCATCATTAGCTAATATTAGTAGTAAAAACAAAATAACATCACGCTAGTTCAACATTTTGAAGTATTACTCACTAATTGCCTTTCATCTCAATTTACATATTCATCTCACATGACATTTAATATACAATATCCAAAAAATAATATAGGATATAGATGCTAATCATCGATGCAGAACAAATCCACCAAACACTTAACTTTCCTGAGCTGATCCGTGCACTTAAAGATACGTTCTCTAAGCCCGCAGGCATGCCTCAACGACAAGTATTTAGCCTAGATGAATCTTCATCTCACAGTGATGCCTTTGCTGTATTGCCTTCATGGAATGACAAAACGATAGCCGTTAAAGCTTTTACCTATTTTCCAAATAATCCGAGTCAGTCGGCAGATTTAGAAAGCCTATATTCAAAAATAATGATTTTTGATCGTAAAACGGGTGTTCCTCAGGCGTTAGTCGATGGTACTAGCGTGACATACTGGCGTACGGCAGCCATTTCAGCATTGGGGAGCAAATTTCTGGCAAGAGAAGATGCCACCAAATTACTGGTATGTGGCACAGGTCGTCTTGCCTCATTTATGGCACTCGCCCACGCAAGTGTCAGACCTATTACTGAGATTAAGATTTGGGGGCGCAACCGAGACAGTGCACTGAAGATAGTCGATATAGTAAAAAGTAGCCGCCCCGAACTCGACGTAACAGTATGTGACAACTTAGAATTTGCCGTGCGAAATGCGGATATCATCAGTTGTGCAACGGGTTCTCCAACTCCGTTGTTTGACGGTGACTGGGTGCAGGAAGGCACACACACAGACTTCGTTGGTAACCATAATCATGACCGTCGCGAATGCGACACTAAACTCATTTTAAAATCAAATGTCTATGTCGACTCAAAGATAAATGTCTTTGCCGAAGCGGGTGAACTCCTGATACCTGTCGCCGAAGGCGTTTACAGCACGAATGAAGTCAAAGGTGAACTGGCACAACTGTGTGATCATCGAGTCAAGGGAAGAACTGACATCAAGCAGATCACACTATTTAAAACCGTAGGTACCGCTTTAGCCGATCTCGTCGGGGCGCAAATCGCATTTTCAAAGATCAGTGAGACTTAATACTCCGTAATAAAGGGAGGCCCTCGTCTCCCCCCCTCCCCTTGCCTAACGGCGATGCTTACCAACCTTAATCTAGTGTCGAACTCTTCGAAGGTGTATCTGCCATATGACAGATACACCTTCCGGCAACTTTATTTAATATGAATTCAAACCTTTTTCCGCTATGACTATGTCTAATAGCTGTCTCTTATACACATCT